>JAHWKW010000010.1 GCA_019347675.1 Actinomycetota bacterium
TCGCCCGACGCGCCATCACCACCGACGTCGTGCCCGACACGGCGGGGCGCCCCGCACGCGTGATCGTCACCACCGACGTGGCCACCCTGCACAAGGCCGTCGACGCCGACGCCAGCGCCCGCCTGGGCCACACCGGCCCGATCTGCGCCGAGACCGCCCGCCGGCTGGCCTGCCACGCCAACATCGTCCCGGTCGTGGTCAACGGCGCGTCCGTCCCGATCGATGTTGGGCGCACCACCCGCGCCCCGAGCGTCGGCCAGCGCGACTGCCTGCTCGTGCGCGACAAGGCCTGCCGCGGCTGCGGGGCGCCAGCCCACATCTGTGTCCCCCACCACTGCGTGCACTGGACCGATCTGGGCCCCACCGACCTCAACAACCTCGTGCTGCTGTGCGACCACTGTCACCAGCTGGTCCACGAAGGCGGCTGGAACGTGCGGTGGAACCCCGACAACACCGTCACCTTCACCACCCCCGACCAGCGACACCTCGTCCGAGACCCACCCACCTGACCCCCGGGTCTGCCCACCGCCCAGCCCCCGCCCGGCGCGGACGGGCCGTCCCCAACGTGGCCGGCCCGCTGGCTGCCGGCCTCGCGGCTGTCGCGGTCGCGCGCTGGCTGGGAACGAGAAGCGGTCATCGCGTGCCACCGACGACGACCGTCAGCGGCGGGACACGCCATGCGCCTCGACGAGGTCGTGCTCCATCACCTCGTGGCGTGCCCCAGCCGCGCTCACCAGCGCCGCGATGATCGCCGCCGCTGGGAGCGCCAGGAGCGCCCCGGCCGCGCCCAGGAGGGCCGCACCGCCCAGCACGGCCAGGAACGCGACCGCTGGGTGAAGTGCCAGCGTGTGGGCGGTGACACGCGGCTGCACCAGGTAGTTCTCGAACTGCTGGTAGACCACCACGGCCAGCAGGACCCACAGGGCACCGATCGGGTCACGGGCCAGCGCCACCGCCAGCGGGAGTGATCCGGCGAGGTAGGTGCCCACGACGGGGATGAGGCTGCTGATCACCCCGACCCACGCGCCCAACGCCAACGCGTAGGGGACGTCGATCATGATGAAGGCGGTGGCGTGGAAAGCGGCCGACGCCACCGCGATCAGCAGGCGACTGTAGACGTACCCGCCGGTCTTCTCGATGGCCAAGTCCCAGATCGCCAGGAAGTTGGCCTGCCGGTCGGCTCGCAGCCGCGATGACAGCGTGCGGCGCAGGCGTGGCCCATCCGCGACCAGGTAGAAGGTCACCAGCAGGATGGTCAGCGTCTGGATCACTCCTCCCAGGACGGTGGTGCCGAAGCCCAGGATCCCGCCGCCGAGGCGCTGCATGGCCGGCGACGCTCGGGCACCGGCGAGCGGGGCGCCTTCGAGGTAGTCGGCGATGCTGTCGCCCAACCCCGCAGGCAGGCGTCGCGCCTGGTCGGCCAGGCCCGACAGCACCTCGGGGCCCTGCCCGATCAGCGTGCGCACCTGGCTCACCACCAGCGGGGCCATCGCCGCGATGAACCCGATCAGCGCCACCCCCGCAGCCAGGAACGTCAGCGCCGTCGCCAACCCCCGGCGCATGCCACGACGGGACAGCCACTGCACCGCCGGTTCCATCGCGAAACTCAGGAACAGGCTGACGACCACCGCGACCAGGAGATCCTGTAGCCGCGAGAAGACGAACTGCACCACTCCCGTCAGCAGCAGCCCACCGGCCACGCCCAGCGTGATGGTCGCCGCGAGACCGCCGTCTGCCCGCGCATGGTCACTCCAGCGTCGGCCCCGCGACCGGCGCCGCTCGGCCGGCGCCCCGTCGAGCCCGGATCCGTCGCGCACGTTCACGGGGCGAGCCTACGGGGCGGGAGGTGGGTGGACCGGAGCGTTGCACGCGACAAGTCACACGTACGGGGTGGTGCGACGGCGCCGGTAGCCTGACCAGGCGGCGCCCTGCGCCCCAACACCCGGAGACCGCGTGCCCGCCATCGACGTCCGCGGCCTCGTCAAGCGCTACGGCGAGACGGTGGCCGTCGCCGGGCTCGACCTGACGGTCGAGCGGGGCGAGACGTTCGCGATCCTCGGACCCAACGGCGCCGGCAAGACCACCACCATCGAGTGCTGCGAGGGCTACCGGCGCCCCGACGCCGGCACGGTGCGTGTGCTCGGCCTGGACCCGATCGCCGATCCCGACCGCCTCCGTCCCCGGCTGGGACTGATGTTGCAGGAGGGCGGGGTCTACCCGACCGCCCGGCCGCTCGAGGTCCTGCACCTGTTCGCAGCCTTCCACGCCGACGCGCTCGACCCCGACGCGCTCCTCGAACACGTCGGTCTGGCCGACACGCGCCGGATCGCCTTCCGTGACCTATCGGGGGGGCAGAAGCAGCGACTCAAGCTCGCGATCGCTCTGGTGGGCCGACCGGAGCTGGTCTTCCTCGACGAGCCGACCGCCGGCCTGGACCCGGCGGCGCGGCGGCTGACGTGGGACATCCTGCGCGACCTGCGGCGAACCGGCGTGACGGTGGCGCTCACGACCCACCTGCTCGACGAGGCCGAGGAGCTGGCCGACCGGGTCGCGATCATCGACCGGGGGGTGCTCGTCGCCCTCGGATCGCCCGACGAGCTGACCCGCGAAGCCGGCTTGCCCGAGGTGCGGTTCACCGCCCCGCCGGCTTTGGACAGCGCCGCGTTGTCCGTCGCGATCGACGCCAAGGTCGAGGAGGAACGCCCCGGCCGGTACGTCGTGCACGCCCCGGGCACCCCGGAGCTGATCGCGCGGCTGACCGCCTGGCTGCACGCCCACGATCTGCCGCTGGGTGATCTGCAGGCGGGACGCCGCACCTTGGAGGACGTCTTCCTCCGCCTCACCGCCGAACCGTTGCCCAGAGACGAGGACCCAGCGCCGTGAGCCTCCTCGCCGCCCCGCCCCCCTCCGGTGTCCGCCGGACGCCGGTGCTGCGGGCGGTCGTGGCGCAGGCACGGATGGAGCTGCGCCTGCTGCTGCGCTCCGGCGAGAGCCTGCTCGTGACCGTGGGGATCCCGCTGGGGCTGCTGGTGTTCTTCTCGATCGTCGAGGACGTCCTGCCCACCGGCGGCAGCGACGCGGTGGACTTCCTGGTCCCTGGGGTGCTGGCGATCTCGGTGATGTCCACCGGGCTTGTGTCGCTGGCGATCGCCACGGCCTTCGAACGCAAGTACGGGGTGCTCAAGCTCCTCGGTGGCTCGCCGCTGCCCCGAGGCGGGCTGTTGGCCGCCAAAGCTCTGGCTGTGCTCGCGGTGCTCGCTGCGCAGGCCACCCTGGTGCTGGTCGTGGCCGCCGCCGGACTCGGCTGGGAGCCCGGCGGCGGGGTGCTCGCCGTGATGGTCGCCCTGGTGGCCGGGACGGCGACGTTCAGCGCCATCGGGCTGCTGGTGGCCGGGACGCTCCGCGCGGAAGGGACCCTGGCCGTGGTCAACGCGCTGTTCCTCGTCCTGCTGCTGATCAGTGGGCTGGCGTTCGATGCCGACGCGCTCCCCGGCCCGCTCGCTGCGCTGGGCAGGGCGCTCCCGTCCGGGGCGCTGGGTGAGGCGCTGCGGGCCGCCCTCGACGACCCGGGCCGGTTGGTGGTCCGACCGTTGGCGGTCCTGCTGGCCTGGGGAGCGGTGGCGGCGGCGGTGGCCTCCCGCACGTTCCGGTGGGAGCCGTGACACCCGGCGCCCGGGAGGTGTCCGCCGGGAGGCCGGCGCCCGGTTTCGGACCACTCGGAGGCCACTGGTAATGTCCCGACCCGGCCCGCAGCGAACTGTTGGCGTCGGGCCGGTTCAGCGACACCCGTGTGAGGAGGCCAGACGGTGCGCAGCCGCCCGGGTGCGGGTCCGAACCAGCTGAGCAGGAGATCGACCTCACCGCGTGCCGCCGTCCACCAGCCCAGGGCCTGGCGTGTCGTGCGGCCCCGGGTCGCGGCGGGGATCGGGCTGCTGGCGCTGGCGCTGATCGGCTGCGCCGAGAACGCGGAGCAGACCGAGATAGAAGAACCGCTCCGTGTGATGGACTACCTGGAACCCGTCGGTCGGTACGCCATCGTCGCCGACCGGTTGTGGGACCTCACACTGTGGGTGGCGATCGCGATCTTCGTCTTCGTCCAGGGGATGATCGTCGTCGCGCTGCTGAGGTTCCGGGAACGCGACGACGGCGGCCCCTCACCCAAGCAGATCCACGGCAACCCGCGGCTGGAAGCACTGTGGACGGTGGTGCCGGCGCTGATCCTGGCTGGGGTGGCGTTCCCGACCGTGCGGACCATCTTCTATCTCGCTCGCCCCGTCGAGGGCGCGCTCGAGATCAACGTGACCGGCCACCAGTGGTGGTGGGAGTACGAGTACCTGCAGCACGAGGGGCTCACGACCGCCAACATCATGCACATCCCCACCGGTCAGGAGGTCGTCCTGCGGATGACCTCCGCGGACGTCATCCACTCGTTCTGGGTCCCCAAGCTCGCTGGGAAGCAGGACGTGATCCCCGGCCGGACCACCATGCTGAAGCTGTACACCGACGAGCCCGGCGAGTACTACGGGGCGTGCGGCGAGTTCTGCGGGCTGTCCCACGCCAACATGCGGCTGCACGTGATCGCCCACGACCCGGCCGAGTTCACCCGGTGGGCCCAGGCGCACGCCGAACCGGTCGACACCGCCGCGGTGACCGGCCAGGTCGCCGCCGGCAAGGCGCTGTTCGTCACCAAGGAGTGCGTCGGATGCCACACGATCCGTGGCTTCCAACTGTCCGGTGACGACCCCGAGGACGTCTCGGCGCTGCGTCGGCTGGGCGAGGATCAGGAGAGCATCGACCAGCTCCTCGAGGGTGGACCCATCGAGGCGACCGCGACGGTCGGCCCCGACCTGACCTACTTCTCGGACCGGGGATGGTTCGCCGGAGCGATCTTCGCCAACACCGACGAGAACCTGCGCGACTGGCTGGAGGACCCACCTGCCATGAAGCCGATGGATTGGGAACAGGGCCGCGGCATGCCGCCCCTGGGCCTCCAACCCGACGAGATCGACGCGCTGGTCGCGTTCCTTCGCACCTTGACCGTCCAGCGCTAGCGCGAACGGGAGGACGACGTCCGATGGCAACCACCTCGATCGAGCGCAGCGCCACGTTGCGACGGCCCAGCTCCAAGACCGGGCTGGTCGGGTGGCTGACGACGGTCGACCACAAGAAGATCGGGATCCTCTACGGCATGACGGCGTTCGCCTTCTTCATCGTCGGCGGGATCGAAGCGCTGCTGATCCGGATGCAGC
The DNA here is from genome assembly GCA_019347675.1 of Actinomycetota bacterium. Classification (NCBI taxonomy): domain Bacteria; kingdom Bacillati; phylum Actinomycetota; species Actinomycetota bacterium. The sequence continues at coordinate 5,250 of JAHWKW010000010.1, forward strand.
TGGCCGGCCCCAACGGGGACGTGCTCACCGCCGAGGTGTACAACCAGCTGTTCACGATGCACGGCGTCACGATGATCTTCCTCGTGATCATGCCGATGACCGCGGCGTTCATGAACTACGTCATGCCGATCCAGATCGGCGCCCGGGACATGGCCTTCCCGCGGCTGAACGCGATGAGCTACTGGCTGTTCCTCCTCGGCGGGCTGTTCCTCAACTCCAGCTTCTTGTTCGGGCAGGCGCCCTCGGGCGGCTGGTTCGGGTACGCCCCCAACTCGCTGTTCGCGTACAACCCCGGGCCGGGGATGGACTTCTACGCGGTCGGGCTCCAGATCCTGGGGATCGCGTCGCTGGCGTCGGCGGTGAACTTCATCGTCACCATCCTCAACCTGCGCGCGCCCGGCATGACGCTGCTACGCATGCCGGTGTTCTCCTGGATGACGTTTGTGACCGCCTTCCTGCTGCTGTTCGCCCTCCCCGTCCTGGCGGTCGGCCTGTTCGAGCTCACCGCCGACCGGATCCTCGGCACGAACTTCTTCGACGTCGGCAAGGGCGCCGACCCGATCCTGTGGCAGCACCTGTTCTGGGTGTTCGGCCATCCCGAGGTCTACATCATGATCCTGCCCTCGTTCGGGATCGTGTCCGAGGTCCTGCCGGTCTTCAGTCGGAAACCCCTGTTCGGCTACGCCGCCGTGGTCTTCGCCGGTGCCGCGATCGCGTTCATCGGCTTCGGCGTGTGGGCCCACCACATGTTCGCCGCAGGGCTCGGACCGATCGCCAACACGGGGTTCGCGTTGTCGTCGATGGTCATCGCGGTGCCAACGGGGATCAAGATCTTCAACTGGGTTGCGACGATGTGGGGCGGCCGGATCCGACTGACCGCACCGATGCTGTTCGCGATCGGACTCGTGGCGCAGTTCACCATCGGTGGCCTGTCGGGGGTGACCCACGCGATCGCGCCACACGACTACCAGCAGACCGACACCTACTACATCGTCGCGCACTTCCACTACGTGCTGTTCGGCGGTGGCATGTTCGGCATCTTCGCCGGGCTGTACTACTGGTGGCCGAAGATCTTCGGCCGGATGCTCAACGAAACTCTCGGCAAGCTCAACTTCTGGACGATGTTCGTCGGGTTCAACCTGGCCTTCTTCCCGATGCACATGAGCGGGTTGTGGGGCATGCCGCGACGCACCTACATCTTCCCGCCCGGGATGGGATGGGACCTGATGAACCTGCTGTCGACCATCGGGGCGTTCACCATCGCGTTCGCGGTGCTGGTTTTCATCGTCAACGCCGTGAGGTCGCACCGGGTCGGTGAGGAAGCCACCGGAGACCCGTGGGACGGTCGGACGCTGGAGTGGTCGGTGGAGTCACCCACGCCCGAGCACAACTTCCACGAGACGCCGATCGTGCACTCCCGCGACGACTGGTGGAACACCAAGTACGAGGAGGACACCCAAGGCCGCCCCGTCCGCGTGCCCGCCGGCGCTGCCGACGACGGCGAGCAGCTGGATGTCGGCGCCCGCGAGCGTGGCATCCACCTGCCCGACCCGTCGTACTGGCCGCTGGTGGTGGCGATCGGGATCACCGTGATCGGCTACGGGATCGTGTTCCTCCGCCCACAGGGCCCGGCGTCGAACCAGTGGAGCGCCGGGGGGATCCTGTTCATCGTCCTCGGCGTGGTGACGCTCCTCAGCGGGTACTTCGGTTGGGTGCTCGAACCGCTGGAGGAACCCGGCGGCGACGATCACTGACCAACGGAGGCGAACGAGTGGCTGAGGCGCACGCCGAGGCGGCCCACGCGGCCGGGCATCCCGACACCACGCTCGGGCTCGATCACCGCAAGCTGGGGATCTGGGTGTTCCTGGCCTCCGAAGCGATGTTCTTCGGGTCGCTGATCACGACCTACATGCTCTACAAGGACCGCACCGCCAACGGGCCTGGCCCCACAGACATCTTCGACATCCCGTTTACGTCGGTGAGCTCGTTCGTGCTGTTGATGAGCTCGCTGACGATGGTGCTGGCCCACGACGGGGCGGTGAAGCGCGACGAGGGCCGCATGCGCTTGTGGCTGCTTGCCACCGCCATGCTCGGGACGGTGTTCATCGGCGGACAGGTCTTCGAGTTCACCAGCTTCGTGAGCGAGGGCATGACGATCACGACCAGCCCGTTCTCGTCCAGCTTCTACCTCCTGACCAGCTTCCACGGCATCCACGTGACGGTGGGGATCCTGTTCCTCCTCGGCCTGTACACCCTGAGCCGGCTGGGGCGACTACCCATGGAGGACGACATCCGCGTGGACATGATCGCCCTGTACTGGCACTTCGTGGACATCGTCTGGATCGTGATCTTCACGTTCGTGTACCTGATCCCCGTCGGCTGACTGCGCCGCAGCCACCGGAAGGACGCATCGATGGCGACCGAGGTCACCCACACGCCCGCCGAGCAACACGTCGCGGCGCACCCCACGCCGCGCGACTACGTCAACATCGCGATCGTCCTGGCGATCATCACCGCCGCGGAGGTGATGACCTACTTCTTCCGGTTGCCGGGCTGGGCGCTGTGGGGAGGACTGACCGGCATGGCGATCGCGAAGTTCACGTTGGTGGTCGGCTTCTACATGCACCTGAGGTACGACAGCCGGATGTTCCGCCGGGTGTTCCTGTTCGGGCTGATCCTCGCCACGACGGTGTTCCTCCTGGTGCTGGGTGTCTTCGCCGTCGGTCCGGAAGGTGGAGGTGCCGGGAACTGATGGTCGAGTCGCCGTGGACCTTCCATCTGCACCCCGAGGTGGTCGCGGTGGTGGTCGCCGCTCTGGTCGCCTACGGCTACGCCGTCCGCCGCTGGGGCCGGCTGTTCCACCCGTCGCCGGCCGAGCAGCCGGCCACACCCCGCCAGAAGGTCGCGTTCGTCCTCGGGGTCGTGTCGTTGTGGGTGGCGCTGGGTTGGCCCGTCCACGACCTCGGGGAGCGCTACCTGTACGCGGCGCACATGGTGCAGCACCTGATCCTCGGCTTCGTCGTCCCGCCGCTGATCCTGCTCGGGACGCCGCGGTGGCTGGGGGAGCTGGTCCTCGGCCGTGGTGCGGTGGGCCGCACCTACCGCAGCCTCACCCGGCCGCTGATCGCCGCGGTCGCGTTCAACGTCGCATTGGCGTTCATCCACTGGCCGGCGGTGGTGGACATCATGGTGGCGTCCGAGCCGGCGCACGCCGCGATCCACTGGGCGTTTCTGGCTGCGGCGTTCCTGATGTGGTCGGTGCTGTACAGCCCGCTCCCGGACGTCGCGGGGCGCCTGGGGCCCCCCGGCAAGATGCTGTTCCTGTTCGTCCAGACGATCCTGCCGACGGTCCCGGCGTCGTTCCTGACCTTCGGGGACCGGACCCTGTACCGCTTCTACGAGACGACGCCGCGGCTGTGGCAGCTGACACCACGTGACGACATGCAGCTCGCCGGGCTGATCATGAAGGTCGGCGGCGGCCTGCTGCTGTGGAGCATCCTGACCGTGATGTTCTTCCGGTGGGCCAACGCCGAGGAACGTGCCGACCGTGCACGCCTGCACGCCGGCGACGCCGACCCGCGCCCGTCCAACAGCTGGAGCTGACCAGATGAAGCCCGACGTCCGCGACCGGTTGGTGCTGCCGCTGCTGGTCCCCCTGGGGCTGTTGGCGCTGGTCGCGATCACCGCCGTGCTCTTCGGGATGATCCTGTTCTTCAACCCCGTCGAGGTGTCGCTGACCATCGCGACCGTGGTGGCTGCCGGGATCCTGGCTGCGTTCGGGATCGCCAACGCGCGACGTGAGGAGCTCACCCGCGCCAAGCGCATGGTGATCGTCTTCGCGGGCGTGCTCCCGCTGCTGGTCGGGGGGCTGGTCGCGGTCGGGGCCATCCCGCTCGCTGAGGGTGTGGTGCGGGTCGCTGACCGAGAGTGCCACTTCTGCATCCCCGAGGACGCCGTGGAGGTCGTGGCGGAGGGGATCGAGTTCGAGCAGGACGAGATCACCCTCCCGGCCGACGACGAGGAGGTGGCGATCCTCTTCATCAACAACGACCAGAACATCCCCCACAACGTCTACATCTACCCGATCCACCAGGAGGAGCCGCTGATCGACGAGCCGATATTCGAGGGGGAGACCTTCAACGGCGTCGACCAGCGCGTCTACGAGTTCCCACCGCCCGAGCCCGGCACCTACTACTTCAACTGCAGCGTGCACCCGCAGCAGATGACGGGGACCGTCGTCTTCGAGTAGCGCTCACACCAGCGCGTCGACGGCGGCGACCGTGAACACCAGCGCGAGGTACGCGGTCGAGTAGTGGAACAGGCGCATGGCGTTGGGGATCGATGGGTCACGCCGCAGCCGGTGGGCGAGCACCAGCCAGCCCGCGTCCAGCACCGCGATCCCGCCCAGGTACACCAGGCCGGCTTGCGCGATCGGGTAGTACGCCAGGGTCACCGCCAGCAGCAGGTAGGAGTACAGCAGCACGTGGCGGCTGGTCTCACGGTTGCCGTGGGTCACCGGGAGCATCGGGACGCCCGCAGCGGCGTAGTCATCGTGGTACTTCATCGCCAGCGTCCAGAAGTGGGGTGGCGTCCAGTAGAAGATGATGGCGAACAGCGCCCAGGCGGGGGCGTGCAGCGTCCCGGTCACCGCCGCCCAGCCGGTCAGGACCGGCACGCATCCCGCCGCTCCGCCGATCACGACCGCCTGGTTGGTCCGCCGCTTCATGCCGATCGTGTACACGAACACGTAGAAGACGATCGCGGCGGTCGCGAGCGCGGCCGCTAGCAGGTTCACGAGGACGGCCAGCCACACGGCCCCGACGATCCCGAGGGCCACGCCGTAGGTCAGTGCCGCCCGGGGGGTGATCGCCTGCTGCGACAGCGGCCGCGAGCGGGTGCGTGACATCAGCTGGTCGATGTCGCGGTCGAGGTAGTTGTTGATCGTGTTCGCGCTGGCCGCGCACAGGGTCCCGCCGACCAGCGTCGCGACCACCAGCCACGTCCCCGGCCATCCGCCGGCGGCCACGATCATCGACGGGACAGTGGTGACCAGCAACAGCTCGATGATCCGCGGCTTGGTCAGCGCCACGTACGCCGAGACGATGGTACGCCGCCTTCGTGGTGCCGTCCGGGGCAGCTGCAGGGGGTCCGCGCGGCTGGTCACGCCGGGGCCTCGACCGGCTCGACGGCCAGGCTGGTCGCAGCGACACGGGCGTTGGACCGGCGCGCCACCGTGGCCGCTGCCACCATGCTGCACCACGCGAGGCTGGCGACCAGCAGGTGGGCCACCACCAGCCCGGTCGAGCTGACCTGCGTGAACACGTGAGCGGCGCCGAGCGCCGTGTTGACCACGAACAACCCCAGCGCTGTGTGAACCAGACGGACCTCGGCCCGCGGCCGCCGACGCCGCAGCACCTCGACGGCGAGGACCGCGAGCAACGCCAGCACGATCACGACCGCGCCACGATGGGCGGTGTGCACGGCCACCACCGGGTCGGTGAGGTCGGGGACGAGCCGGCCGTCGACGAGCGGGTAGCCCCCGACGTACTCGTCGTGGACCAGGGAGCCCAGCATGATCACCGCGTACACCGACGCGGCCGCAACGGTCAGCATCCGCCGCCAGCCGGGATCGGGGACGCCGCTGCGCACGGGCTGCGTCCCGCCAGCGAAGGCGGCCTCCACGACGACGACGGCCAGGAGCCCCAGGAGGACCATCCCGACGGCCAGGTGCAGCGAGACGGTGTCGGCGTTGAGGTCGTTCATGACCACCACCGCACCCAAGCCGGCCTGGACCACGATCGCGGCGAGCGCCGCGGTGGCGGCCCAGCGAACGGCACGGTCGCGGCGGTGGTGGCGCCAGGCGTACACGGTCGTGGTGGCCACCAACACCACCGCGATCGACGCGAACCATCGGTGCGTCCACTCGACCACCATGTGGAACTCCGGGCGGGGCAGCAGTCCGCCGAGGAGTCCGTCGTGACACAACGGCCAACGGTCCTTGCAGCCGTAGCCGCTCCCGCTGCCACGAGTGAACCCGCCGATCGCGACGAGCAGGACGGTGACCGCGAACGTCGACGTGGCCAGCTTCTGCAGGCGGGTCACCGTCGGTCTCCTCGGGCCTCCTGGCGCATCCGCCAGCCGACCACCGCCAGCGCAGCCGCGAACCCCAACGACACCGCGATCAGGATGCCGTGGACGATCCTGAAGCGGCCGGTGTTCTGCCCGTCGAGGACCAGTCCCAGTCGCGTCAGCCACACGTAGGCGTTCCACCCGGCGGCAGCCAGCAGCAGCCAGGAGCGATGCCGGTGACGCTCGGTCGACGTGGCGACGGGGCGCTCGCCGAGGTCGGTGGACACGGTGACTCCGTGCGCGACGGGTGAGATGCCCCGAAGGCTACGCAACGCCCATCGGCCGGGCGAACCGAGCGACGCGGCCGCCCCCAGAGGGCGGCGTCGAGGTGGTCGTGCCTAGGCTCGCTCGAAGACGCGTCCAGGAGCAAGGCCACGTGGCGAGGTTCGCGGTCGGTGCGCAGCTGTGGCCCCAGCACACCACCATCGAGCAGCTGACGGACGCCTGGCGGCGCGCCGAGGAGGTCGGGGTGGACAGCCTGTGGACCTGGGACCACTTCTTCCCGATCACCGGCGACCCCGACGGCCCGAACTTCGAAGGGTGGTCGCTGCTGGCCGCCAAGGCGGTCGTGACCAGCCGCCCACGCATCGGCGTCCTGGTCACGTCCGCCGCGTACCGCAACCCCAACCTGCTGGCCGACATGGCCCGCACCATCGACCACCTGTCGGGGGGTCGCGTGGTGCTGGCACTGGGTGCCGGGTGGGCGCAGCGCGACTACGTCGAGTACGGCTACGGCTTCCCCGACGCACGCACCCGCCTCGACCACCTCGCCACGACACTCGAGACGGTCCGTGACCGCCTGCACCGGCTCAACCCCCCTTCCAAAGGCGATCTGCCGATCATGGTGGGCGGCGGCGGTGAACAGGTGACCCTGCGTCTGGTGGCCGCCCACGCCGACTGGTGGAACGCCTTCGGACCAGCCGAGCGGTACGCGCGGAAGAGCGGGATCCTCGACGAGCGTTGTCGTGAGATCGGCCGCGATCCCGCAGACGTCGTCCGCACCGCTCTCCTCCAGCCTCACGAGATCGACGACGTGGGGGCCTTTCTCGACGCCGGCGCACGGCACGTGATCGTCAGCCTCGCCCCGCCCTACGACCTCGAGCCGGTCGAGCGGTTGATCGCGCTCGCCGCGGCCGGCTGAGCGACACGCGCGGCGTCCAGCGGCGACCTCGACCTCAGCTGGGCACCCCGTAGCCCTCCTCGAGGATGAGGTCGCCGTTCACGGTGATGTAGTACACCCGCCAGTTGTAGTAGATGCGGTAGTAGTGCGGGTACTCGCGCATCACCCGGGCGTGGTCCTCGATCGCGTCGACGTACAGCTCGCTGCGGTTGTAGGCGTACAGCGCCCGGCGCATGTTCCCGGGCGCACCGTGCGCCACCAGGTACCGGGCTGCCGCGCGGATCGCGTCGCGAGGATCGTCGATGTCGCCCTCCCCGTACGCTTCCCAGGTCGCGGGCATGAACTGCATCGGACCGCGGGCTCCGGCGGTGCTGGTCCCACGGATACGGCCCATGCGCGACTCGACGAAATGGATCGCGGCCAGGTACGACCAGTCGACGCCGAACTCCGCCGCCGCCGCGTCGTAGTGAGCCCGCAGCTCGTCGACCGGCGGGGCGGGGACGATCCGCCAGTCAGGGAGCTCCTCGCGGGGCTTGGTGAGCTTGCGCAGCTGGGTGCCGGCGTGGACGTTCAGGTCGAACGCGGTGTGGAACTCGGGGGGAAGTGCCCCCTTCGCGGTCGGTCGCCACTCGGTGTTGACGACCAGGTCGCGGTACGCCTGCTGCTGGAGCCACGCCCACGCCCGGGTCGCCTCGTCGGACGCATCGGGCGACGCAAGAGCGGTCTCGGCCGTGGCCAGGGCCTCGGCGAGCTCGTCCGGGTGGGTGAACGGCGACACGTCCGATGGTGGTATCGGGCCGGTCGGGGTCGGGGTCGGCGACGGTTCCGGGGATCCGGTCGCCGCGGGGGAGGTCGTCTCGGCCGCGAGTGGCGAGGGCGGGCCGGCGCGGTCGCTTGGCCCCGGCGAGCACGCCACGACAGCGGCGCAGACCATGGCGAGGGCGGCGGGGCGGAACATGGCGGCGAGACTACGGGGGGCCGGGGCGCGCAGCGACCGACCGGCCGCGGTGTCGTCTGGGTGTGGTGTCGTGTGGTGTTGGCGGGCGGGGCGGCAACTACGCTGGTCGCCATGGACCGCACCTGCCCCGCCTGTGGCACGCTCGTGGCCGCGCCCGACGGGCAGCACTGTCACGCGTGCGGGGCGCAACTGCCGTCGGAAGGGTCGCCGTCTGCCGGCTCCAACCCGGCCGGGCGCCCGTCGGACCTGTCCAGCGAGGTTCGCAACTGGGCGATGGCCGCGCACCTCAGCGCCTTCCTCGGCGCTTGGGTGGCGCTGGCGTTGCTCGGCCCGCTGGTGGTGTGGCTGATCAAGCGCGACGACCATCCGTTCATCCGGGCGCACGCCACGGAGGCGCTCAACTTCAACATCTCCGTCCTGATCTACCTTGCGATCGGGGTGATCCTGGCGTTCGTCTTGATCGGGATTCCGCTCCTCGTCGCGCTGGGGATCGCCTGGCTGGTGTTGACGATCGTCGCGGCTGTCCGCGCCGCCAACGGCGAGGACTACCGCTACCCGTTGACCATCCGGTTCGTGTCGTGACGCCGCGACGTCGTGGGCTGGCGGCGCTCACAGCCCACCGGTGCGAACGACAGGACGGCGAGCGATGACCGCGCCCGCGCCGCACGAGACACCCAAGGCCGATCGCGACCTGGAGTGGGACTGGTCGTCCAAGGCCACCGACTACACCAACGAACTCCTCGACGAGGGCGGCTGGGACGCGATGGCTGCGGCGCATGCCTGGTACGACACGTCGTCGGACAACCAGGACCCACCACACAAGAAGCAGGCCTACAAGCTGCCTCACCACCGTGTCATCGATGGCCAGTTCCGGGTCGTGCTCGAAGGGGTCCGCAGCGCCATGAACATTCTGGCGGCGACCCGCTTCCAGCCGCAGGACTACCGCGTCGATCTTCCCGCCGATGACGTCGCCGGCGTCTACGAACATCTGGCCGCCCACCTCCGCCAGTTCGACGAGGAGCCCCCCGACATCCTCAAGGGCTGGTCGCCCGACGACGGGTGGCCTCCCGGCTGACTCGGAAGTTGACGGCATCGCCCGCGCGCCGTTGCCTGTACAGGCCGCAGGAGGTGACAGGTCGTGGGCGAAGGCAGCGAGCTGGAACGTGCCGCCCGGGCGGTCAACGAGGCGCGGCAAGAGGGTGACGACGACAGCGGCCTCGTGGTGGTCCCCTTCGACGACGAGGGCGACCAGCGCCACTCCGACGAGGAGATCGAGCATCCCGCCAAGCTGATCCGGATCGCCACGATGATCCAGCGGTTGCTCGTCGAACTGCGCGAGGTCGAGCTGGACGAGGCCAGCCGGCGTCGGCTCGTCGAGATCTACAACCGCTCGATCGAAGGTCTCCGCGATGTGCTGTCCGACGACCTCCGCAACGAGCTGTCCCAGATGGTGATCCACCGCCTGGCGGCCGAGGATCCACCGACGCCCTCGGAGCTGCGGATCATCCACGCCCAGCTCGTGGGTTGGCTCGATGGCCTGTTCGAGGCTGTCCAGGCGTCCATCGCGAGCCAGCAACTGGCGGCGGCGCAGCAGCAGCTCGCTCGCGTCCGGCAGCAGCCGGCGCTGCGACCAGGTCGGGCTGATGCGCCAGAGCAGGGAGCGTCCGGCCAGTACCTGTAACGGCGGCGCGCCCGAGCTCGCTCCATGAGGGCCGGACCCAACCGGAGGCCGACATGCGTGAGGTATCCCTGCACGTGCCGCCGGGTCGAGGTGCCGAGGTGGTCCGCGCCGCCGCCCAACGCGGCGGGGTGGCGATCAGCCGGGCGCTGGCGCACGACGCGGACGGCGACGAGGTCGAGGTGGTCACGGCCACCGTGCCCAACTTCGTCGTCGAGGAGCTGATCGGAGTCGCCGAGCGAACCGGGCCGCTCGAGGCGACGGTCCCGTCGACCTCGGTCTTCGCGGTCGAGCCGCCGGCGGACAAGCCATCGGAGGTGCTGCTCGACGTCACACCGCGGAGCGCGATCGAGATCGTGCTGGCCGGACAGGAGAGTGCCGGGTCGTGGCGCGGGTTCCTCAGCTTCGCGATCACCGCTGGGGTCGTGGTGTGGACCGGCCTCTACACCGAGGTCGTCTACCTGCTGACCGCACGATGTTGCTGGCGCCCTTCGCCGGGCCGGCCATGAACACCGCGCTGGCGCTCGCGAGCGGGCACCCGACCCTGCTCCGCCATGCGGTCACACGGTACGCAGCGGGCATCGCCGCGACCGCAATGGCGTCCGGCGTGCTGACGGCGGTCACGCAGCAACAGCGGATCACCGACCTCGCGACGGACGTGCTGACGGTGTCGAACGTGGCGGTGCTGCTTCCGCTCGCCGCCGGGGTGGCGGGCGCCACCTACCTGGTGCAGTCGGAGCACAGCTCGCTGGTTTCGGGCGCCGCCGTCGGCATGCTCGTCGCCGCGTCGCTGGCGCCCCCGGCGGGCGGCATCGGCATGGCAGCAGTTCTCGGCCGGACCGACCTGCTGGCCAGTGCGGTGTTCGTGGTCGCCCTGCAGCTGGTCGGGATCACGTTGACCGCGGCACTGGTGTTCCGGTGGTACGGGGTCACGCCAGCCAGCCGTCGCGCCGCAGACGTCCGTGAGGGGTACCTGACGCGGGGACTGCCGATTGTTGCCTTGGTCGTCGCCGCCCTGCTCGCCGTGCAGTTCGTCTCTGGACAGGCGTTCCAGCGCTTCTCGCTCACACGCGATGTATCGGTGACGGTGGAATCGCTGCTCGAGGGCCGTGGGGACGTCGACCTGGTCGGCGTCGACACCACCGTCCCCACGCAGCGGATCGCGGGTGGCCAACGGCTGCTGGTCGATGTCGACCTCGAGCGGGCCGCGACCGACCGGTCCACCGACCAGCTCGAGCAGGCCTACGCCGACCTGATCCGCACGCACGTCGCGGGGCGGTTCGCCGACACCGTGCCGCTGGTGGACGTGACCGTGCACGCGCCGCCTGGCGCTGGTTGAGCGCCGCTGATCCGCGTCTGCGGGCCGAACAGGTCGCCGCGATCGGGGCCGGGCTGGTGAGCGCCAGCCGAGGACCTGGCTGCCGACGCGGCCAGCACGCCGAGCCCGACGCCGACGAGCTTGGACCCTCCCGCGGCGATGGGTTCGCCGCCCACGCCGAGGATCCACACCCCAACCAGGACCGGAACCAGCGCGCCCCAGAAAGCGGCGTGCGGTCGTTCGCCGAAGGCGAAGATCGCGATGATGCTGACGAACACGACCTGGACGTTCGGCAGCATCGTGCCGAGGCCGGCCCCGATGATCGCGATGGACTCGTGCAGGCGATGAAGTCCATGCCGAGGAACACACCGGCGATGGCGGCGAACGGCACGATCCGGCTGATCAGCACCACGCCGGTCCAGGTGCGTCGGAGCGGATGGCGTGGCCAGCGCAGGCGGTGTGTGGCCTCGGGACGCCGGCTGCGCGAGATCCTCCTTCGCGGCGCCGCCCGTGGTGCGCCACCGCTGACGGACCTGGCGTCTCGGGGAGACGGTCACGGTGTCGCTGGGGCTGACCGACGCGTGGTTCCCGACACGGATCGCGTCGTTCCGGTCACCCGGTACTGGCGTGCCTGCACGGCGCGCATGCTCGGTGACCTCGGCCGTCGTTGGCTTCAGGAAGACGCATGGCGTCGCGGTCGGTGCTCTGTTGACCGCCCCACATCGGACAGGAGCATGGGCCGTTCCCGGTTGACGCCGAGCGCGGCCCGAGGATGTACTCGGGGCACGTCGTTGAGGCGAGGAGGAGGCCATGAACGCCGGTTCGCGAGAGACCGAAGCCCAACACGCCGCGCCGAATCTGCGCCTGGAGGCCACCGTCCATCCCGGGGACAACCAGCTTGCGCTCGAGGACGTGGCCGATTTCGACCTCGACCGCATCCCGGATCCTGAGGGCGGCGTCCGGGTACTCATTACCGCCGACGAGGCCGTCCGGTTGGTCGCGCGTGGCTACGAGGTCCACCTCGTGAGAGCGTTGACGGTGGCCCCGTTGGATCCCGCGCTCGTCATGGATGACGACAGCGTGAGGGCGTGGCTGGAGGATCAGGTCGAGGGCATCGAGCGGCGAGAGGGGTCTTGATGTACCGGACGATCGCCCAACTGGACTTCCTCACCGGGCTCTTGGCTGATTGGTTTCCCCAGTTCTTCACCAGGCTCCAGCTCCCGGAGCCGTCGGTCGAGGGGCGCCCCGTCCACGCCCTGCGGATGCGCGCCGGCGATGGGGAGGATCGCCGCGGCGTCCTCCTGGTCGGAGGTACCCATGCCCGAGAACTGATGAATCCCGATGCGATCGTCGAGCTCGCGGTCGATCTCCTGGTGAGCTACGCCCTCGGCACCGACATCGTCTACGGCGGACGGACCTGGACCGCGAACGACGTCCAGATCATCCTCGAAACGCTAGACCTCTGGTTGTTGCCCTGCTCCAACCCCGACGGCCGTCACCACGTCATGACCGTTGACGATCTCTGGCGCAAGAACCGGCGGGACAATCCGGGCACGCCTTGCGACGGTGTCGATCTAAACCGAAACCTCGACATGCTTTGGGGAGTCACTCAGGGTCAGACCTCCTGCTCGCCCTGTAGCGACGTCTACGTGGGACCTGCGGCCTTCAGCGAGCCCGAGACGCGCAACGTGAAGCACCTACTCGATACGCGTCGCATCGACTGCTTCGCCGACGTGCACTCATTCTCCGAGCTCATCCTGTACCCGTGGGGGCATGCGGTAACGCAGACCGTCGATTCGACCAAGCGGTTCACTGGCCTGCCCAGCAGTACGTGCGCGCCGATCGGCCAGGTCGGGTACCAGGAGTACATGACCCCGCGGGACCTCCTGAGGTTCCAGACGGTCGGACAGCGGATCGTCGACGCCATCGCCGCGGTGCGGGGGCGGGTCTACACCAACCAGCCGAGCGTCGCTCTTTACCCCACGACCGGAACGCACAGCGATTACGCCTACAGCCGCCACATCGCCGACCCCAGCCTCCGCAAGACCTACTCCTACACGTTCGAGACCGGGCCTTGGGCGAGGGACGTGCGGGGCTCGTTGGACGTGCGGGAATCGTTCCATCCGGCCGACCCCACGCTGATCAAAAGGGACGCCAAGTCGGGAATGCTGGCTCTGATGCAGCAATGCATCTGTGCCATCGAGCTGATCGGAACGCGGTTTCTCGGGGGTGAGGCGGAGGTCTCCGCGCTGAGGCATGTGCGGGACGACCTCCTCGCAACGACCGCCGCGGGACGCCGGTGGATCGCCCTGTTCGAACGCGTGCAGCTTCCGCTGGTTGGCGTTGTGCTCGGCGATGAACGACTCTCCGAGGAAGCAGCTGTCCTCATCGAGCGCGCCGGCCGGCTGGTTCGAGAAGAGAAGGCCACTGTCACCGATGAGGACGTCGAGCGCGGCCTGTCCCTGATCCGGATCCTGGCCGAGCTGTCGGAGTCCGAGGACGTCAGAGCAGACCTCGAAGCAATCGGCGCCGAAATCTCGGGCCTCGCGGGGCTCACCACGGGCGACGTGATGGAGCGGCTCATGCGGTCGGGGCCGGCCAACCGACCCCAGAAGTGACCCGGCGTGCCCGCAGAAGGTAACGGAAGCGCTTGCGGCGAGCAGCTCAGGGCCGACTGGCGGCACGCTCGGACGAAGGCGGTCGCATCGAGGCACAGCTGCACGGCGCGGGGAAGCGTCGCGTCGGCGCGCGGAGCTGGTGGAGTCCGGCGGCGTCGGAGCCCAACGCGGGCGCCCGGGTGGGCCACGCGTCTGTCAGCGACTCGGGCGCACCCCGTAGACCTTGGCCGGGTGGGTCGCCAGCGTCGCAATCTGCGCGGCCTCTGCCGACGACTCGCCCCGCTCGGTCCGTCCCGGGGTGAGCGCTCTACCCGACGCCAACTCAAGAATCGCGGCGATGCGCGCAAAGGAATACAGAGGTCGAGCGACGTTCGTCGCAGCATCATGCGACGAGACGCCGCCCACCGCTGGAGACGCTTCCCCAGACCGGCGTCGGCTGAGGGCGCAACACCCCCCAGGCCGCGTGGCTAGCATCATTCTCCGTGATTGCCAGGATCCTTACCATTTTCGCAACCACCGCAGGGACCAGCCGAGGGCTATCCGGGTTGGCTGGATGTCGCTGCGCGGGCGGGTCAGCCAGCGTCAGCCGCCTGGGTCATCTCGCGTAGGAGATCGTGCAGTGATTGTTGGATCGGAACCGCGCATCCCGGCAGAGACCGATGTCGTTGCGTTGCTCGATGAGGCCAAGGCCGCCTTCTACCACGATCCTAACGTCATCGGCGTCGGCATTGGGAGCAAGCGAAAGGGGGGCGTCCCCCACACTGACGAGCCGGCCCTCATCGTATACGTGAAGCAAAAGCTGCCAAAGAACGAGGTGTCACAGAAGAACCTCATCCCGCCGACGTTCAAGAGCGTGACCACTGACATCTGGCAACCCTTTGGACCGGATGCCCCACGCGAGCCCCAAGGATTCGTCGAGGGACATCGCCACGCCGACGACATGATGTTCGTCGACTGGGCTCGGCTTCACGAACAATGGACGGCAGAAGCAGAGGCACAGCCAGACGTTCAGTTACACGGCGGCGGCGTCCAGGAGTTCGGTGATGTCGCCGTGATTCAGGACGATGGAACCCTGATCAGAACGATCAATGGGCAGCAGCAGGTCGACTGGGTCCGCGCCTACAAGCTATTACGGACCGTTCAGCCGGACATCTACGACTTCGTCACCTTCTTCACCGACTCCGCGCACGGCATGCCTCCTCAGGGTGGCTCCTCGTGGTACTCGTTCGTCTTCAACGACACGCAGGGGATCGGCCTAGGGGCGTTCAACAACCGCGCCGCTTACGGGTCGAACGTACTCCAGGGAATCATGTTCTTGAATCAGGGACACTTTTCACTGTGGCGATATGTGATGCTGCAAGAGCAAGGACACCGCTGGAGTGCCTTTGCGCGCTATCGCGACGCTGCAAGCGGGCCGCTTATGAACGACCACATGCTTGGAGGATGGGCTCACTGGGACTACGCCTTCGATGACGACCGATCCCCGATGGACTACGATATCTACGACTGGGTTGCCCAAAACGGCAACTTCGACCGCGTCACGCTAACGAGCGCCGAACGTAGCTACTGCAACCTTGACCTTTACCTCATGGGTCTGCTGGGGCCGGAAGACGTCGGTGACTTCAGTCTGCTTTCGAACATCTCCCAAGTCTCGGGAAATACGTATTCGGCGACGACGAAGCGCCTGACGGCGCAGAACATCGTATGGGCCGAGGGCACGCGCGTGCCGGAGGTCGCGACCTCACCTAAGTTGTTCAAGAACGCTTTTGTCGTTCTCACGGGCGACATGAGCAGAGTCCATGACCTGGTCGACCGAGTGGACTTCCTACGCCTCGCTTTCGAGCGAGATTTCCATGAAGCGACGAAGGCACTCGGGCGTGTCGACACCACCTTGGGGCCGCTGCGTGTCGACCTCACCCCGTCGCAGGTCCGCGCGCTGACAGGTGGCGGCTATGCGAACCTCCACCGGCATTTCATCCGAACCAGCGACCTGAGGATCTCGGGAACCCAATTCTCCGGTACCCTTAGCCCAGGCCAGACGCAGCTCTGGTTCACCCACAGTTGGCCGGTCGACTTGAACGTGGACTGGACGGTGCGTCCAACGACCGTGAGTGGCGGGGGACCGAAGATCACGTGGACGGTCGAGACCGAACGCCCCAGCGCTGGGTTCATCACCTATTGGATCAGGATTAGGAACATGAGCTCGGAAACTCTCAGCTTCGAGGCCCGGTACTCGACATTTCGCTAGCCCAGAGGAGTGGAGAGGTGGACGAACGCTTTCTGAACGTGGATCCGGAGGGCAGGCCGCTGCAAGACGTCTATGGTGGCCTCTCTGCGACGGCTCGCTCGCCCGAGCGCGAGCCGCCCCCGGGAATGCCGGCGGCGGCTTCCAGTGGGGAGGTGCACAACGGAGGGCCGAGCCCGGTCGTCGGTGAGGCGCGCGAGCAGGGGATGGAGCAGCCGGCGCGGTCGATCGATCAACCTGCGTACGACGGAGGGGCTGCACCGACCGATTTACTCTAGCGTGGATGGACGCACGTGGTTCGTGTGCTGAGTGCGCCGTCGCGTAAATCCTTCACGTTTCGGCTGACGAGTAGCGACGTCTCCGCCGCGCCGTGGTCGGTCAAGCACGTCAAACGCTCGGAGAAAGCCGTCCTGGCCCACGACGTGCGTCGTTCCTGTCACCTACCCGCGCCGTTTTGCCACTGTCCACCGACAGCGTCGATCAGGTGGAACCGCTTGCGAGCTGCTCCACCTGGGCAGGTGGTAGCAGAGGCGTGACGGTGCAGGGTTCGCAGCGCTCGTTGGCCGCCATCGCGACATGGCGGCTGAAAAGGCGATCTCGCCGGTTCGATCTCGGCGATCCGCACCCAGACGGCGCTGAAGCTTGTGAGCACCACGCCGGTCCAGGTACGTCGGAGCGGATGGCGTGGCCAGCGCAGGCGGTGGCGGCCGCGGGACGCCGGCTGCGCGACATCCTCCTCCACGGCGCCGCACCCTGTGGTGCGCCACCGCTGACGGACCTGGCGTCTCCCTGACGGTCGGGACCCGCAGCTACCTCCTGTTGCCTCGGTGTTTGCCGTTGCCCGTCTTCCCGCAGGGATCGACCTTGGCCTGCTCGCTGCGGTCGATGACGACCGTGGTGCGGTGCACGACCTCGCCATCGATCTCACACGAGAGGGTGTACGCCTCGATCAGGCTGGGCGTGCTCTTGGTGTGGGTCTCGAAGTGGGAGACGGTCACGGTGTAGCTGGGGCTGACCGACGCGTAGTTCACGACACGGATGACGTAGTCCCCGCCCTCCGCGTCGGAGACCAGCACTCGCTCCTTGTCCAAGAAGCTCGTGCTGCTGCCGACCTGCTCAAGGCCATCGGTGGTGCCGCGGAAGACGTACAGGTCCATGTCGTCCGGCGTCGGCCAGTCGAGCTTCACCTCGAGCAGGTCCACGTCCTGGTCCAGGATGTAGTCGTAGTCGTTGTGGTGGATGTCGTCGTCGCGGCCACCGCCTGGTGGGGGGGACGTCGCCGTGGACGACTCCGTGGAGGTCGGTTCCTCGGAGGTCACCCGGTACTGGCGTGCCTGCACGATCGGGCGCGTCGAGGGGTTCACGTGCCACTCGAACCGTCCGCTCGAGCCGACGACCATCGACGTGTCGATGGTGTCCATGATCGCCCCTGTCCAGGTGGGGGTGGCGGAGGTGCGCTGCAGCCGCAAGGTCGCGCCGGCGGGCGCCGTACCGGCGAGCACCGAGTGGTGGGCGGTGTCGATGGTGTTGTCCAGCGCGACGAGGTACGCCTCGCGGTTGCCGCCCTTGTCCTCGTATTCGGCGTACGGGTTGTCCTCGCCCTCGAACTTCACCCCCGTGCCGGTGTACTCGCTGACGACGTACTCGAAGGGCGGGTGGAACTCGTCGGGACCGATCTCGAACGTGTAGCCGTACCCGCCCGTGGTGTTGTACGACCAGTCCTCGGTCGTGCCGGTCGTGTCGTACAGCTCCCACCCGTGGATGTTCGCGTAGCCGTTGTGCGCGGCCATGCGGGCGCCGAGCTCACGCAGCGCGTCCTCGTCAGGTGCGTAACCGACGGGATAGCCGTCGGGACCGACCGTGTCCGGCGCGACGCCGTTTGGTCGCAGGATCAGGTCCGAGTACGTGTGGTTGGTCACCAGCGTCGTGACGTGGCGCTCGCTCAGCAGCTCACGCACCGCCTGCGTCTCCGGCTCCGAGAACGGACCGGCGCCCCGGTAGGCGGGGTGAGCCAACACGTCCGACGCACCCGGCCCGCCCCACAGGCCGCCGTAGTTGCGGTTGAGGTCCACGCCAGTGCCGAACCCGCCCGGGCTCGCCGACGCGTCGCACGCACCCGGCGGTGTGGGCTCGACCCCGTCCGCGACACGGCAGTTCTTGCGCTTGTAGGCGTTGCCCGGCGTGGCCAGGATCGAAACCAGGCCGCCCTCGTCGACCTCGCGCAGGTCCACGACCAGCCCCTGCTCGACCGACTGGCGGAACCCGTCAGGGTTGACGACGGGCACGACGATCACCCGCGCCGAGTCGAGGATCTCCGTGATGCGCTCGTCGGTGCCGTAATTCTGGAGCAGGTCGTAGGCGAACTCGATGGTGTGCTCGCCCGACGGCCACTCGCGGGCGTGGTGCAGCCCGAACATCGCGAACACCGGACGGCCGCTCTCCTCCTCGTGGACGTCCGAGCCGATCTCGAGCACGTCGATGTCACGGCCCTCCAGGCTCCGCCGGTCCAACGTGTCGTGCTTGGCCAGCTGCGGGTACTCGGCCGCGAGCTGCTGCAGCTCGGACTCGTAGTCTTCGAGCCTGCGGTACGTCGTGCGCCCGGACGGCAGCTCCGAACGCTCGGTCTGTGCGGCGTACGCGGAGTTGGCGGCCACGATCTCCGCCTCGCGCCTGACCAGGTCGGTGATGCGCACGTCCCAGGCGAAGCCCGCCGCTGCCAGGACCTGGGCGTCCGCTGCAGTGTGCAGCACCGCCTCGACGTAGTCGTGGCCGGCGTGCTCGGTGAGGTCCAGACCGAGTTGCGTCAGCCGGCCCTTGTCGGCACGGGTCGGCGTGTGGACGGTGATCAACTGCGGCGCGAAGGCGTCCGCCGGCGTCTTCTCGGTGGACGTCGGCGCGAAGCCGAACGTCGACGCGGCGAGCGCAACGAGAGCCAGCGCACGGAAGCGCCAGTCGAGCGATGTCCGCACAGGTCTTCCTTGTCGCTCGTGTCGGGCACGCCACGCCAGCGAGGATCTGCTGCCTCCTGATCTTCGATGTGCACCGCGCCGAGTCCTGCCTATCGGCAGATTTGCCCTCGCCCAGTCAACGCGGTGACGTGGCGTGGCTTTGATGGCCCAGGACGAACTCGCCACCAGCGTGAAACGTCAGGTGAACCTGACGCGATCCTACTCGGCCCGTGGAACCGAACGCCGACGGGTGCCGTCGAACACCAGGTCCGTGGTCGACTGGCGCCGGCGCGGCGCCGATGGAAAGCGGGTCATGGTCCAAGTGCGTAGAGCCGTTTTGGCCGCGGTGATGACGCTGATCGGTGCGGCCCTCCTGGTGGTCGTGGCCCCGGCTCCGGCTTTCGCAGACTGCGCAGGCGAACCCGCAGACCTGATCGCCGACATGGAAACCGTGTTCGTGGCCACCGCTGTCGAGCAGGGCCCGCGCTTCGCTCGCCTGGACGTGGACGAGGTCTGGCGCGGTCCCGATCCGGCACCGTCGGTGTCCGTCCAGACGGCATCCGGCGACGCCGCATGGTGGCCGCTGCGCCTGGTCGTGCGGAAGCGCACGTCCGTCGATGCCCAACGCGTGCCGGGGACGCGCTAGGTGATCGCCACGGACCACGGCGGGTTCCGGACCAACACCTGCCTGGTGGCGCGAGCGTCGGAGCCCTTCGTGGATCGGCTGGCTCCCCAGGACACGCGAGAACCTGTCGAGACCGGACGGGGGGCGTGGGGCCAAGCGTCCTCGACGGGCCCGTCGGAGTTGCGCTCGCACTCGCGATCCTCGTCCTCCTGCCAATGGGTGGCTTACTGGCGTCCCGGCGGCGGCGCGCGGCCGCGAGCACAAGTGCGGAGTGACGCCAATCCGGCCTCCAGCAGCGCCGCCAGAGGGCCGCCCGACGGCGGCTAGGGGCAGATCTCCTCGGCGAAATTGGCGATGCCCCACCGCCAATGGTGCGTGTTGATGTCGAAGGCCGTCCCGGGTGGGCAGTGCATGCTGCCCGTGTTCGTCCCTGAGCAGTAGATAGCGCCACACGACACGATCGAGTCCCGGTCCTGTGCCCACATCGCCGGGCTCACGTTCGGGAAGCGGAGGTCGTACTCGACGGTGCCGCCCACCAGCTTGCGGATGCGCCCGTGCGTGGCGTTGCCGTCGGTGTCGAGGAACATGCGGAACCCGTCGTCGCGCTGGTCGACACCCACGACGAACTTCCGGAACGTCAGGTCGACGGAGCTGAAGTCCACCCAGCAGGAACCGTTCACCAGCCGGTCGCAGTCGTGCACCTGGAGCCGCGTCGTCTCGCTCGCCACCAGCGACGTCGTCCCCTTGTCCGCCGGTGACAGCCTTCGCTCGCAGGCGTTGCCCGCCGAGTCGGTGCAGACGTCGAGCGTGCGGGGCACGGGGGTCAGGCTGAGCGTGAGGAGATGGCGGCTGCCGCTGTCCGTGTCGAACTTGAGCTGGCCGGCGGTGCTCGAGGCCTTGTAGCCCAGCCGGTTGATCCCGCTGTCCCACTCCGCGCCGGTGTCCTCGTGCTTGTAGATTCGCCGCGTCGAGCGGGGCGTCACCTCCGACGGCATCGACGACATGGTGAGGAGGGCGAACTCCGAGCCGTCAGGCTCGTTGGGTGCGGTCTTCACGACGTCCACCCGCAGTGGCCGGCCTCCGGTCGTGCGGAGCGTCGCCTCCTTCACGTGATCGATCACCAGGAACGACCCCAACAACGGGATGGTGGTGCGACCGACGGTCGTGCGCGTGTCGCTGTAGGCGAAGCGCTTCAGGCCGGTGACCCGGGCGAACACCACGTACCGGTCGGCGAGGTCGCGGACGAGGACGCCGTCGGTCGAGGATGCCAGACGCTCGTCGGGCCCGCTGGTGAACAGCGCCTCGACGAGGCCGATCGTGGCGCCGTTGGCGTCGAGAACAAGCGAGCTGCCCGAGGGACCGAGCGTGAGGTTGACCGACGTCGGGAGCTGGCGGACGAGCAGCTTGGCCGCCGTGACCCGCTCGAACAGCGGCGCCGCCCGATGCAGCGACGCCCGAAGCTCCGCGATCGGGGCGGAGCCCGAGTACGCCACCGAGCGTCCGGTGGGCGAGAAGCTGAGGTTGGCCGTGGCCGGGAGGTCGGCGACGGTGGCGTCGATGGTGAGCCCGTCGACGATCCCAGCCACCACGAACGTCCCCGGGTCGCGCGTCACGCTGACGCGGACGGGGTCACCCCAGCCGACGTCGGCCTTGGTCACACCGCGCAGGCGGACCCGTGCCGCTGTCTTGGCGCCTTCCTTGCGGACGGCGAGGTGGTCGGCCGTGAGCACGGACGGCGGGGCCGCGATCGGCCCTCCCGCCGTGAACACGGCGTCGACCTCGCCGATGCGGCCTGCATCGAGCATTGCGCCGGTGGGCCCCGTCCTCCGCAGCGTCACGCGGGTAGGCAGACCGGTCAGGTTCACAACGAGCCTGTCGCGGTCTCGGGCGAGATCGACGCGCGCCTTCTGAACAGGTGCCGAGGCCGTGTAGTTCAGGCGGGAGGCACTCGCCTCGATGGTGGCCGCCCCGGGGAACCGGTCGAGGGTGATGTCTGCCTGCGACGCCCCGTCGGTGTAGCGCAAGCCCAGCTTGGTCGGTACGGCGGTGGCCAACGTGGCGGTGACGCCCGTCTGGGTGGTAGAGGCGTTCACGGTGACGGTTGCGGGGACGGGCGTCACCGAGGCCCGCAGGTCCTTCGACCCGGCCCGTCCCACGTACACGAGGCTCGAGCCGGCTCCGGCGGTCTCCACCTTCAGCGACACGTTCGTGTCCGAGGCGCTCGCGGTGGCCTTGAACGACTGGGGGGCCGTCGAGTCCGGGGCGCACCCGTCGTAGCCGAAGTCCACCCCGCTGGCCGAGACGGTGACGGCCAGGCGAAGGGGCTCCAGGGTCAGCCGCGTGATATCGAGTGTCACCACGCCGCTCCCGACGGGCGGTGGCACCGCGCTGAGATGGACGAGCAGCTCAGGGGCCGGGGTGCCGCCGGCGTCGACCGGGACGGGGACGCCAGCAGGCACCGTTGTCGTGCGCGTGACGGTGCAGGGCCCAGAGCCGCCATAGCGAGTCGTGACCTGGTACGTGGGCGCCGGTGCCGTTTGCGCTGACGCCGTGCCCATGGGCAACAACAAGACCGTGAGGACCGCAGCGGCCGCCCACCCGACGAGGACCATCGCCGGCCGCAGATCGCTCCATCCATCGGCGCGTCCCCTGGCCCGCGCCCCGCCGCTGCACAACCCGCGAAGGCGGATACGTGAGAACATGATGCTCCTCCAAGGTCTGGTTGCCCGCGCCTGCTGCGCCAGGTCGTCCCGGGCATTTCGTCTGTACCGCCCAGGCTGGGATCATGGGGTGCGCGGCCACGCTCCGTCGATGCAGCAGGCACGTGTACGGGCGGGGGGCTAGCACCACCGCCCGACCGGTGACCCTGGACCACCTTGCCGACACCCACGTCGCGCAACCGAGCCGAAGAAGCGGCGTTGCCGACAACGACTGCACGAAGAGTCCCACCACCCGAACCCGCACTCGACGATCGATGGCAACGCCGACACAACACGTTCGGCATGGACTGAGGGCTCGTGCAGGTGCACATGCCTTGGGCTTTGTGGCCGGTGATCGCATACCCGTGGGTGACGTCGCCGCCCTGCGGGCCGGCCAGGAGCCCGTCGCGGTCAGCGCCGGCCGCTGCGCGAGCGTGGCCGCCACCGCCGACGGTCGGGCCACGGCCAGGCCGCCGTCGCGGCGGGCCACGCCGCATCGATGACCTCACGCTCGAACGCCAGCAACTCAACTCGGGGGTGGAGTAGCGCGGCTCGTCGCGGTCGCAGGCACCAACCGCGCGTCCGTCCGCTCACCGGATCAGCGCCGCCCCGTCCAGCCGCCGGCCGTCGATCGAGCACCGCGGGCCCGAACAGCGCTCAGGCGAGGAAGCCGCGCTGCGCCGCCCACTGTGCGAGCTTGTGAGACGCGACGTCGAGGGCCTCGCGCCAACTGATGTCCGCGTCGAGATCCGCGGTGTCCGAGACGCACTTCACGATCCGTGCGGGAACGCCGAAGCGTATGCACGTTGCGGCGACGGCGTAACCCTCCATGTCGACGAGATCGGCGCGTCTGGCCAAGCGTGCGCGCTCCACAGGGTCGGTGATGAACCGGTCGCCGGTGGCCAGCCAGGCGTCCGCTCCGGGAGCACCAGAGAGTTCGATCGGGCCACCCGGCAGAGGCCGACCGACCAGGGCGGACAGGGCCTCGTGGTCGAAGTCGTGCTGAACGACGGTGGCGACCTCGACCAGGTCACCCACGCGGTGTTCGCGCAACGTCCCCGCAGTGCCCGCGTTCACCACGAGGCTGACCGGTTCGCGGGTCGTGGCGAGGTGGTGAGCGAGCGTCACGGCAGCCTGCAGCTTCCCCACGCCCACGTGCAGGACGCGTGCACGGCCCCCGATCGCTGCGAGCTCCTCGGGAAGGGCGCTGACGAAGAGGACCGACATCCCTTCCCCGAACAGCTGTCGCGAGCAGGTCACACTCAGCGGAGGCGGACGGGAATCGAACCCGCCAGGGGGCTCAGCACCCCCTCAACGGTTTTGAAGACCGCGGGGCCCACCAGGAACCCAGACGCCTCCCCGTGCCGGTGGGCACCGGCCTAGCGTACCGGCAGGACGGTCGACCCTCGCGCCGACGCCACGTGGCGAGCCGTCCGCCAGCGACGGCCGTGTCGCGTCACCTGCGGACGAGGTCGTCGGCGCGTTCGGCGAGCTCATGGAACAGGAACGCTTCCGCCAGGCACGCCTGGGTGAAGTCTCCCAGGTGCAGGGACTCGTCCTCCCCGTGGGCGTTGCTGGCCGGGTCCTCCACCCCTGTCAGCAGGCACGGCGCCCCGTCGAACGCGTCGCTGAACGGCACAACGAACGGGATCGTCCCCCCGCAGCCCAGCAACGCCGGCTCGGTCCCGAACCCTGCCCGCAGCGCCGCCTGCGCCGCCTGGAACGCTGGCCCGCTCGGGTCGGTCATCCAGGGCTCGCCGCCGTGACCCGGGCGCGTCTCGACCTGCAGCCCCCATGGGACGTGGTCACGCAGGTGCTGTTCGACCAGGCGGACCGCTCGCGCAGGGTCCTGGCCCGGCGCCAGCCGGATCGAGACCTTGGCGCGTGCCTCTGCCGCCAGCGTGTTCGAGGCCTGCTGGACGCTGGGGACGTCGATCCCGATCACGGTGATCGTCGGCTGCATCCAGATCCGCTCCAGCAGCGGCACGTCCGGCTCGCCGATCAACGTCACGCCCGGCAGCAGGCGAGCCTCGTGCCGCAGCTGGTCGGGATCGGCGTCGAGCGCGGCGAAGCGTGCGCGCTCCTCGGCGGTGGGCCGACGCACGTCGTCGTGCAGGCCGGCGACCGCCGGTCGACCGCGGTCGTCGGTGAGCGACGCCAGAGCCTTGAGCAACCCGCTGACAGCGTCGGGGACCGGTCCTCCCCACATCCCCGAGTGGATCGGCTGTTCCAGCCCTCTGACGGTGACGTAGACCTCGCCGAGGCCACGCAGGCTGTAGGTCAGGCCGGGGACGCCGACCTGCCAGTTGACGAGATCCGCCAGGACGATCACGTCGGCGCGGAGCGTGTCCGCATGTCGATCGAGGAACTGCGCCAGGTGCGGTGAACCGATCTCCTCCTCACCCTCCACGATCACCTTGACGTTGACCGGGAGCCCACCGCGGACCTCCAGCCAGGACCGCACCGCGGCGACGTGAACCATGATCCCGGCCTTGTCGTCGGCGGCGCCCCGGCCGTACAACCGTCCGTCGCGGACGGTTGGTTCGAACGGCGGCGAGTGCCAGCGATCTCCAGTGGCGACCGGCTGCACGTCATGGTGGGCGTACAGCAGCACGGTCGGGGCGTGGTGGCCGGCGCCCAGCCACCCGCCGTACACGGACGGGTGGGTGTCTTCCACCTCGAGCAGGCGCACGCCGTCCAGGCCCGCACCGCGCAGCAGCTGAGCGGTGGCCTGCGCCGACCGACGGACCGGTTCGGGGTCGTGGCCTTCGGCGGAGATGGACGGGATCCGGACGAGGTCACACAGCGCCTCCCGCGTCTGGTCCTCGCGCGTCAGCACCGCCCGGGCCACGTCGTCGAGGAGGTGGGGCCAGGTCCGGTCGGTCACGTTCGCTCCTGCCGTGGGCCGTCCCGACAGTGTGCCGGAGGTGGACGGCTCCCCATGGCGCCGCCACGAGGCGGGCGAGCCGCCGGCCAGGTCGTGTGGCGGCCTGCGGTTGTCCACAGTCGACCACCGGGTTCGCGAGCATTGTGCACGGTTTGTCCCCAGGGCCCTGTGGAAGTTGGGGAAAGCTGGGAGGTCCTGGCTGCCTGCTCGGGGACGAACGGCGACGGTCCGCACACGCTCGAAAGACGCAGCGTCAACGGGCGTTCGCTGGAGGTCCGGTGTCCCGCCCCGTCACGTACCCCACCGGTGGCCCAGCCCTGGCAGCGGCGAGACCGTCACCGTCCTAGGGGCGGCTGCGGACACTGGCCGCTAGTCTCTGCGTCACACCGTCGCCAGCGAGTGGGCGTCGCGCAGCGGAGGCAGCATGGGTCTCGCGTTGGACCGTTGGAACCAGCTGATGAAGGCGTGGCAGGCCCAGGACTTCGACGCGATCAGCGACATGTACGGCCCCGACTCGGTGTACTCCGAGCCCTACAACCCGCCCCACCACGGCAACCTGTTGACGGTGTCGTACCTCAAGGACTTCCTGGGAAGTAAGTCGCAGCTCGAGATCAAGACGAAGCGCGTCCTCGAGGACGAGGCGGAGGCCCGGGTCGCCGCCGAGTGGAGCATCTCCTACACCGCTGCGGGTCGGCGCTGGAATGACCTTCCTCGTGCGTCGTTCATCGACGTCGACGACGACGGCCGGATCACCTACCACCGCGATTACACCTAGGACACCGGCCGTGGCGCCCACCGGTCGCTGCTAGACACCGTGGCGCTGGAGCAGGGCGACCTCCACCCCGATCCGGTGCGCCAGTTCGCCGCCTGGTACGCCACCGCGTCCGTCGCACATCCCGAGGAGGTCGCGGTCGCCACCGCCACGCCAGACGGGCGTCCTTCGGTGAGGATGGCGTTGCTGCGCGGGTACGGCCAGCGCGGGTTCGTCTTCTACACCGACCGCAGCAGCCGCAAGGGCCGAGAGCTGCAGATCAACCCGCGTGCCGCGTTGGCGTTCCACTGGGACGAACGTCAGGTCCGTGTGGAGGGGATCGCCGCGCCGGTGTCCGACGAGGAGTCCGACGCCTACTGGCGCGGCCGCCCGCTCGAGAGCCGCTACAGCGCGCTGGCTTCGCACCAGAGCCAGCCGGTGACCGACCGGACCGAACTCGAGGACGCCGTCGCCCGGCTGCGTGCCAAGTACGGCGACGACCCGCCCCGGCCGCAGCGCTGGGGAGGGGTCCGCATCACCGCCGACGCGTACGAGTTCTGGCAACGCGGACCCAACCGCCTGCACGACCGGTTCCGTTACGAGCAGGCCGTCGGCGGTTGGCGGCTGCAGCGCCTGGCGCCGTGAACCCGGCGACGTCAGGTCGTCTCGCGGTGGGCCAGGTACCAGGCGGTTGCGCCGGCGGCGGCGGCCACGCCGATGCCCACGAGCACGGTCGACGTCGACGGCGGATCCGGCAGGTGGCTGCGCAGCGTCACGGGCGAGTGGAAGTCACGGATCGGCCAGCCCATCGCCCGGGCCGCGGCGCGTAGTTCCCGGTCCGGGTTGACCGCGACCGGGTTGCCGACGGCGGACAGCATCGCCAGATCCGTGATCGAGTCGCTGTAGGCGTGGCAGCGGTCCAGGTCGTAGCCGCGCGCCTCCGCGATCTGGCGCAGCGCCGTCGCCTTGTGCTGCCCGTAGGCGTAGAACTGCAGTGTCCCGTCGAAGCGGCCCTGTTCGTCGACGCGGGATCGGGTCGCGATGATCTCGGGGATGCCGAGGTGGTCGGCGATCGGGCGCACGACCTCCTCACCGGACGACGACACCAGCCACAGGTCGCGTGCGGCCGCGCCGTGCTCGTCGATCAGCTGGAGCGCCTCGCCGTAGACGACGGGGACGATCACCTCCTCCAGCGTCTCACGCACGATCCGCGCGACCCGCTCGGCCTCCCACCCCTTGGTGACCTGCAGGAGCGCGACGCGCATGGACTCCATCTTCTCGTGGTCGGCGCCCTGGAGGGTGTACATGAACTGGGCGTACATGCCCTTCAGCAGGGTGGTGGTGCCCACCAGCCCGTCGCGGTACATCTCGCGTCCGAACGCCAGCGCCGACGAACGCGCCAGGATGGTCTTGTCCAGGTCGAAGAAGGCGGCCTGGGTCGCTCCCGTCGACCGGCGCGCGATCGCCTCGACGACCTCGTCGCTGAGCTGGTCGGGCGTCTCACGGGCCAGTCGCTCGGCGGTCTCCGAGCGGTTCGCGGGTGACTGCGCCAACACCGGTGAGGGTTCCGCGGACCCGTCGGGCCGATCCTGCGTCGGTGGTCGGCCACCAGCGGCGTCCGCAGCGGCGTCAGCAGCGGCGCTGTCGTGGTCCATCCTGCGAGAGTACTCCCCGACACGGTCGGCGCGGGCCGGCGGGCTCCCTGCCGGTGTCGCAGCCTTCCAAGGTGCGGCGGCGCTGACGGTCCGGCGGCGAGCGCCCGCCGCTGTCCACAGTCGCGCGCCGACGGTCGCCCAAACCGTCGGTGCGGTGGCGTAGTGTCCGCGGCGGGCAGGGGGACGCGAGGAGCGACCCTTTGCCCCGCGCACCTTTGCCCAGTGCACCTTTGCCCAGTGCACCTCTGCCCAGTGCACCTCTGTCCGCCCCACTCCCCGTCCGGTTGGAGCTCGCCGGCGTCCACGCCGACGGGATCCGCCGATGGGTCGAGAGCGTGGTGGGGTGGCAGCCGGTCGACACAGCCGGCGGCCCTCTCGCTCCGGCGGTGGTCGTCCTCACCGACGTCGCCGCCGCCTGGCAGGACGGCAGCCTCGACGCGTCGGTGGCCACCGACGGACCCCCGCGGATCCTGCTGGTCGCCGCCGAGGATCCGGCCGTCCGCGCTGCGGCGGCCGGGACCCACGCCGCCGTCGCGGTCACCTGGCCCGACGACCGCGAACGGATCGTGGAGGTGGCGGCCGCGCTCGCCGGGCATCGCACCACCCGCTCCACCCGCGACCTCAGCATCGGCGGGGCGTGCGGCGGTGTGGGAACAACGACCGTCACCGTGGCGCTGGCGGCTCTGGCGGCCTGGAGTGGGCGCCCCGCTCTGGTCTTGACGCACGGCGCCGTCCCCGTTCCGCTTCCGCCGCCGAGTCCGGGCGTCGGAGACCTCCAGGATCTCCCGGTGTGGCAGGCCGCGACCGCGGTGCCCGGCGTGGCGGGCCTGAAGGCCCTGCGGCTGCCAGCACCTGCCCCCGGCGTCGACCTGGACGCGGGTCCCGCCGCGCTCGTCGTTCGCGACCGCGGCGCGGACGAGGACGTCGATGTGCTGGTGGCCCGCCGCGACCGTCCGGGGCTGGCGGCGCTCGCCCGTGCCTCCGCCGCCGTGGCGGTGGTGGCCGACACCGGCCCCGCCGGCGAGCGTGCTCTGCGTGCTGCGGCGGCGGGCCGTCGTGTCGTGCGGGTCGCGTGGGATCCGCGGGTGGCCCGCGCGGCGCTGGGCGGTCGCGTCCCGGCGGGGCTGCCGGGGGCGTGGCTGCGGGCGCTGGCGCCGGTGCTGTCGGGCGGTGCCCGGTGAACCCGACCGCGACGGTGGTGTCCCGCTCCGGTGTGGACGCGGCGCTCCGCGCCGCGGTGGCCGCCCGGATCCTCGACGATCCCGAGGCCGTCGCCGGCGCCACCGACCGCGGTCGGCTGAGGCTGGCGGTGGCGCGCGCTCTGGCCGCCGAGGGCGTCGTGGTCACCCCGATGCGTTGGGCGCAGCTGGTCCGCGACCTCGTCGACGAGCTCGGCGGGTTGGGTCCGCTCGAGGCGCTGCTACGCGATCCCGACGTGACCGACGTGATGGT
The DNA here is from genome assembly GCA_019347675.1 of Actinomycetota bacterium. Taxonomy (NCBI): domain Bacteria; kingdom Bacillati; phylum Actinomycetota; species Actinomycetota bacterium. Next base: position 34,333 of record JAHWKW010000010.1, read on the forward strand.
CAACGCCCCCGACGAGGTCTACGTCGACAGGGCCGGCCGCCTCGAGCGGGTCGAGACCGGGTTCTCCGACGACGCCCACGTCACCGCCGTCCTGGGTCGGGTCCTGGGCCCGCTCGGTGTGCGCCTCGACCGTGCCCACCCCTGGGCCGACGCGGTGCTGCCCGGCGGCGTCCGGCTGCACGCGCTGCTCCCGCCGCTCGCCGCCCATCCCACCATCACGCTGCGACGGGTCCCTCCGGTCGTGCCGGCCTGGGACGAGTTCGTCGCGACCGGGGCGGTCCCGGCCCCGGCCGCGGCGCTGCTGCGCGAGGCCGTCGCCAACCACCGCAACCTGGTCGTGTGCGGTAAAGCCGGCGTGGGCAAGACCACGCTGCTCAGTCGGCTCCTCGGCGAGGTCGGCGACGACCGCGTCGTGGTGATCGAGGATGCGCCCGAGCTGGCCGCTCCGGTTGCGCACCTGCTCGCGCTGCGGGTCCACCCGCCGACCCCCGACGGGGCGGGCGGTGTCGACGTCGCGACGCTGGTCCGCAACGCCCTGCGCATGCGGCCCGACCGGATCGTGGTCGGTGAGGTGCGCGGTGCCGAGGTCGCCGACGTCCTGCAGGCGATGAACACCGGCCACGCCGGGAGCATGACGACCGTGCACGCCAACGGGGCGGTTGATGCGCTGGTGCGGCTCGAAGGCATGGCTCTGCTGGCGGGCGTGCCGCTGGCTGCGGCCCGCGCACAGCTGGCGACCGCCATCGACCTGGTCGCGTGGCTGGGTCGGGCGCCCGACCGCACCCGCCGCCTGGCGGAGCTGGTCGCGGTCGATGCACACGACGGGGGGCCCAGGCCCCGCACCGTGTGGCGGCGGGAGACCATGCCGTGACCGCCACGCGACCGACGCAGCCGACAACCGTCGAGGCGGCCCCGCAGGCCGGCCGCCTTGACGAGCTGCGCGCGCGGCTGGCGGTCGGCGCTCCCGCGGGCCCGCTGGCGGGCCTGCCCGACCGCGTCGTCCGCGCGGTCACGCTTGCCGCCGCGGTCGGCGCCCCGGCCGTCCCCGCGCTCGATGCGGCACTCGCGGCCGAGGATGACCGCCGCCGCCTCGAGCGGAGCGTGACCGTCGCCACGGCCCAGGCACGCACGGTCGCGGCCGGCCTGGCGCTGCTGCCTCCGCTGGCCATCGCCGGGACCGGCCACCTGCTCGGCGAGCCCCTGTGGCGCTTCTACCTCACCGGTGCCGGCCGGATCGTGGGGCTCGTCGGCGCGACGCTGGCCGCCATCGGGGTCGTCACGGTCCGGGCGCTGGCCCGCCACGCGTCCGGCGCGTGGCGTCAAGACCCCGCCCCGCCGGATGAGGCGGCCGATCTGACCGCCACCGCCCTGACCGGTGGCCTGGCGCCGACGGCGGCGTTGCGCGCAGCCGCTGGGCTGCTCCCCGCGCGGTCCGCCGGGCTTCGTCAGCTCGCGCTCGCGGTGGAGCTCGGGTTGCCCGCCCGCCCCGACACCGACCTCGAACCGATCGCGCGGGCCCTGACCGCCGCGACCGGCTGGGGCGCCCCGGCCGGACCGGCACTGCGCCGCGCCGCCGCTGACCTGCGGGCCGAGGAGCTGACCCGCGCCTTGGCCCGCGCCGAGCGGCTCCCCGCCCTGTTGGCCTTCCCCACCGCCCTGTGCCTGCTCCCGTCTTGCCTGCTGCTGGTCGGCGCCCCGCTGATCGGCGCGGGGCTCGCCGCGGCAGCCGGCACGTGACAAGACAAGGAGAAACCATGCACCACACCGCACACACCGCGACACACCCGGCCTCGCCAGGCACGCACGGGCGGACCGATGTCCGGTTGCTCGCCGAGGACGGCTCGCTGGTCACCGAGTACGGCCTGATCGCCATCGTCGGGGCCACCGTGGCGTCGCTCGTCATCAAGTGGGCGAGCAACGGCGCGATCTGGCAGCTGTTCGACGCGGTGACCAAGAAGGTCCGCGTCCTGCTGGGTGCGTGATACGCCCGGCCGGCCAGGGCGGGTCGGTGAGCCTCGAGCTCGCGCTCACCGTCCCCGCCCTGGCCCTGCTCGTCCTGGTCGTCCTGCACGCCGCCGTCTACGCCCGTGACGCCCTGCTGGTGCAGGCAGCGGCGCAGCGGGGCGCCCGGGTGGCAGCCACCACGAGCGACGACACGGCCGTGGTCGCCGCCGTGCGCGACGCCCTCGACGGGCGCGACGCCGCTGTGACCGTCACCGCGCGGGGCCGCGTCGGCCAACCCATCCGGGTGCGGGTGACGATGCGCTCCCGAGCCGGCCAGGGCCGGCTGGACCTGACCGCCGTCGGCGTCACGGCGGTCGAACCCGGTGCGCTGCCGTGATCGGCGACCGCCGCATGGTCGGGCGCCGACGACGCCGCACCCTCGACGGCGCGCCCGATCACCCACGCCGCGAGGACGGCAGCGCCGCGATGCTCGGGTGGAGCGCCATCGCGGTCACCGTGGTGGCGCTCGTCATCGCCGTGGATCTCGCCGCCTACCTCGTCGCGGCCCAGCGCGCCCAAGGCGCTGCCGACGCCGCGGCCCTGGCCGCGGTCGCTGCCAGCCACCCCCGGGGAGGCGCCCCGGGACCGCCCGAGCACGCCGCCCGGTCTGTGACACACGCTGCGGGCGCCGTGTTGCAAAACTGCCGCTGCCCGCCCGGCGCCCGCCAGGTCACCGTCACGGTCGAGGTCCGCGTCCGGGCCGTGGCCGTGACGCGCCTGGCGGGTCGGAAGGTCCGGGCGACCGCTCAGGCTAGGCTGGTCCGCGACCGAAACCCTTCTCGAGGTCGCTCGTTGGTACGGCCGTGACCGGCCCGCAACACTCCCGGGGTCCCGCGTCGCGGCAAGCGACCGGCCGGTGGATCGTGAGGAGCGACCGACATGGATGAGCGACGCGACGAGCCCGAGCAGTGGGGTTCGGGGTGGGGCGGCTTCACGATGCCCGACCCGGTGCAGGAGCAACCCACCAAGACGACGTCCTCGGGGTTCCTGCTCGACTCGCTGCGCACCCGGCCGGCCGGTCGCCGCATCCTGTCGGGGCTGATCGCGTTGCTGTTCCTCTCCGGCGCGGGGATGTTCACGTACCCGTTCTTCACCGACGTCTACACCAGCCAGGTCATCCAGCAGCGTCTCGAGGACGACTACGTCAACGTCAAGGTCAAGACCTTCGACGAGTGGCAGGCGACCGTCCAGGACGGGCGGGCGCTGACCAAGATCGTCATGCCCGCGCTGGGCGTGGAGACGCTCGTGGTCGAGGGGATCTCGCCGACGGCGCTGCGTGCGGGGGCCGGCCACTACCCCAAGACGCCGCTGCCCGGCCAGGACGGCAACGTCGCGATCGCCGGTCACCGCACCACGTACGGCAAGCCGTTCAACGCCGTCGACAAGCTGAAGGAGGGCGACAAGATCCTCCTGCTCACGCCGGTCGGTGAGTTCACGTACGCGGTGTCGCCCCCGCCTCCCGGATGGAACGCCAACCCCTACATCACCGGCCCGAGCGACTGGTCGGTGATCGAGCCCACCGCCGAACCCACCCTCACGCTCACGACCTGCCACCCCAAGGGATCGGCGGCCAAGCGGCTGGTGGTGCGCGCAACCCTCGTCTCGTCCGACCCGCCCGGAACCTACGCCGCATCGAAGCAGAAGGCCTGACGCAGGCGTCAGCGGTCGTCACCCACCCTGCCTAATCTGCGGCGGGTGCGCACGGTCGCCGTCCTGTTGCTCGCTTCGGCTTTGGTGGCGTGCACCGGCGGGCCGCCCGAGCACGTCCGTATCGGTGTGGTGGCCCCGTTGGGTGGGCCCCGCGCGTACCTGGGGCACGAGGTCCGCGCCGGCGCGGAACAGGCGATCGGCGACCTCAACGACAGCGGTGGACTCCTGGGGGCCCCGGTCGAGCTGATCACCGTCGACGACAGCGACCTGGTCGCCCTCCCCGGGCAGCTGGCCGCCCTCGCCGAGCGCGAGCGGGTGTCGGCCGTGATCGGGCCGGAGGTCCCCGGCGTCCTCCTCGGCCCGCGTAACCCCCTGGCCCGCCGCTCGGTCCCGGCGCTGCTGGTCACCGCGTTCGGCGGGGACCTTGCGCAGGCCGACACCACCGTCGTCCGCACGGTGCCCAGCGCCCACGCCCAGACCGCCGCGCTCGGTCGGTGGCTGACCGACGTGCGCCGCGTGCACGACGTCGCGATCCTGATCGCCGACCCGGTGGAGGGCACCCTGGTCCGCGAGGCGGTCGTCGCAGGTCTGGACGGCGTCGGCGCCCGGGTGGCGGCGGTCGATGAGGTCGCTGCGGACAGCCCGGACCTGGGACCCGCCGTGGCGAGGTTGCGCCGTCGCGCCCCGGATGCCAGGGCGGTCCTGCTGTGGGCACCGCCGCCCGCAGCTGCCCGGGCGACTCGGGCGATCCGCGATCAGGGCTGGGACGTCCAGCTGGCGGTCCCGATCAGTGCCTTCGTCGGCGAGTACCGCACGCTCGCGGGGGAGGCGAGCGAGGGCGTGGTTCTCCCACTGCCCTTCCGCGAGGACTGGTTCGGGCCGCGCCTGCAGGAGTGGTTGCTGCGCTGGCACCGCGACCGCGGGATCAGCGCGCTGCCGCAGCTGCAGACGCTCGTGCTCGACCTCCCGGTCGCTGCAATGGCTGCCTACGACGCGGTCGGCCTGGTCGCCGCCGCCGTCCGCGACGCGGGAAGCCGCGAACCGGCCGCCGTCGCCGACGCTCTTGGACAGGTCCGGCACGACGGGCTGCTGCACGACTACCGCATCGGCGGAGGCCGCGAGGCGTGGGACGCGTCGCAGCTGTACGTCGCCCGGTTCCACCACCTGGCGGTCGTCTACGACGTCGATCCCCGTTTCGACGCTGCCCAGCAGCGACGCTTCTACGAGCTGCAGGTCCGTCTGGGTTTCCTCCCGGACGAGGCGCGCGATGGTCCGACCGCCGGGTTGATCGAGGAGCTGCTGGCCGAGCGCCGTGCCACGGCGCCCGCCTACCAACCGCCCCTGCCACCGCCGGGGCCGGTCGGACGTCCGTGACCGTCGCCCTGCTGGCTGCACTGGCGCTCGGAGCCGCCTACGGGCTGGTGGGCGTGGCCGTCGCAGCGGTGGCCCTGGCGTCCCGGACCCTGCACCTGGCCGTGGGGGCGGTCCTGGTGGCCGGCGTGCTGATCTACGTCCACCTCACCGCGGTCGGCGCTGCCCCGCTGCTGGCCGCCGGGATCGCGGTGGCGGCCGGCGCGACGGTCTCCGCGCTCCTCGAGCCGCTCGTCCTGCGTCCTCTGGGGCAGTCGCGTCGCGACGAGGCCCGCGGCGACGATGTCGCGCTGCGCTGGCTGGTGGCCTTGGCGGTCGTGGCGGCCGTGCTCGACGCGGTCACGGCCCGCACGCTGGGCACCCGCCATTTCCGGCCACGTCCCTTGGTCGGCGCGCTCGGTGATGCGGCGGCCGGGCCCGGCGCGTTGCTCGTTCCCGCCGCCGCCGGTCTCGTGCTCGCCGTCGGCCTGGCGGCGGTTCTGCGCGGCACCCGCTTCGGGCGGCGCGTGCCGCTGGTGGGGGCGGCGCCACTCGCGGCCGCGCTCGGCGGGATCTCGCCCCGCCGGGTCCGCGCCGGCGCGCTGGCGTTGACCGGCGCCGCCGCGGTCGTCGCCGGGCTGCTGCTCGCGCCGGTCACCGCGGTGGGGACCGCCCAGACCGGCGGGCTGACGGTGCGGGGCGTCGCGGCGGCTGCCGTCCTGGGCATCGCCGGGCCGGCCCGAGCCGTGGCCGGCGGGCTGCTGCTGGGCGCCGCCGAATCGGCCGGCCAGTCGTTGTGGCCGGCAGCCGGCGGCACGGTCGCGGTTGCGGCGGTGATCGTCGCGGTCCTGGTCGGACCGGCCCGGAGGGTGACGCGGCGAGGGGACCGACCGTGGTGAGGATCGGTGCTGGCGTGCTCGGGGCGGCGCTCGCCGCCGTGGTTGTGGCGGTGGCCGCACCGGTGGGGCTGGTCAGTGCCAGCCTGCGGGTGGCGGTGGCGGCGGTGCTGGCCAGCGGAGCGTGGCTGAGCCTGCGGCGCACCGGCCTTGTGGACCTGGGTACGGCCGGAGCGGCCGCGGCCGGTGCGTACGCGACGGTCGCCACGGCGCTGGCCGGCCTGCCAACCGCGCTGGGTCTGCCCGCGGGGGCGGTGGCCGGTGCCGCGGTCGGGGCGGCCGTGGGCGCGACCGGCGGCCGGGTGGGACGGACGCTGACGGCGCTGACGTCCCTGGCGGTCGGCCTGGCGGTGGTTGCGGTGCTCGGTGCGGTCCCTGTGTGGGGTGGCGCCGCCGGATTCCACGCCGTCCCGTTGCTGACACCGTCCGAACGCGGCGACCTGGTGGTGCTGCTGCTCATCGCCGTGGCTGCGGTGATGGCGGTCACCCGGGTCGCGCGGTCTCACGTGGGCGCTGCCGGGTCGGTCGCGGCCCGGGCGCCACACGTGGCCGCCACCCTGGGCCGCTGGCCTGTCGTCGACGCCGCCGTGGCGGGTGCAGCAGCCGGGGCCGTGCTGGGCGTGGGGGGAGCGGCGGGCGCAGCGGCCACCGGCTCGGTGGTGCCGGGCGGGTACGGGCTGTCGCTCGCCGCCGCGCTGGCTCTCGCGGCGCTCGTCGGCGGGGAACGGCCGCTGGCGGGGACGGTGGGTGCGGCGGTGGTCTTCGCTCCCGCCGTGCTGTGGCCGACCGTCGCGGTCGTGTCTGAGGCGCCGCTGCTGGTCACGGGCGTGGCCGGGATGGCCCTGCTCGCCTGGCGCCCTGGTGGGCTGCTGACCGGCGGCACCGGTGACGAGCCCGTGCCGGAGGGACCGTCGGACGTTCCGCCGCGACCACGGTCGTCGCCGCTGCCGCTCACCGTTTGCGACGCCCCCGTGCCCGGCGGTCGGGTCGTCTCCTTCGAGGTTCAGGCGGGGCAGATCGTCGCTCTCGCCGGCCGCAACGGGTCCGGCAAGTCCACGCTGCTGGCCCGGATCGGGGGACAACTTCCCCACCACGGCAGCGTCCGCCTGGCCGGGGTCGCCCCGGCGCGCAGCGTCACCGGCCGTGCCCGCCGTGGCGTGGCGCGGACCTGGCAACACCCGCCCCGACTGCCACAACACGACGCGCTCACGGTCGTCGGCGGGGCCGACGCCGCGGCTGCGCGGTGGGCCCGCGCCGTCCTCGGCGACAGTGCCGACACGCCCGCCGGCGCCGACCTCGTCCGCCTCGCCGCCGCCCGCCCCAGCCTCGCGCTGGTCGACGAGCCCGCCGCCCACGTGCCCTCCCAGCGGGTCGCGACGCTGCTGCGTGGGCTCGCCGACGGCGGGGCGGCGGTCGTCGTCGCCGAACACCGCCCGGAGGTCCTGGCCGCCGCCGACCGCACCGTCCATCTCGGCGAGGACCCGATCCGGTGATCCTGTCGGCGACCCTGACCCTGGCAACGGGACCGATCCACCTGGAGGTGGCAGCCGGCGACGCTGCCGTCCTCGACGGCCCGTCGGCCGGGGCGGCGGTCGCTGCGCTGGCAGGCACCGACGGTCGCCGCGACCACCGCATCCACCTGGGAGGCCGCGACCTGGGTCGGCTGCCGACGCACGTGCGGGTCCGCCGCGGCCTGGGTCTGGTCATCGACGCGGCCGTGGCTGGCGATGTCAGCGTCCGCGACCACCTGGCAGCGGTCGTGGGCGGTCGGAGGGCCGACGCCCTCCTGGACTCGGCACCGCTCCTGGCCGGGCGAGGCAGCGACCCGGCGGGGGTCTTGTCCGGCGGCGAGCGCCGGATCCTCGCGTGGCTGCGGTGCCTGGCGACCGACCCCGAGGCGGTCGTCCTCGACCGCGCCGGCGCCGGGCTCGACCTGCCCACCAGCGACTGGGCCGCGGGTACCGTTCGTCGCTGGCGGCAGGCCGGCGTGGCGGTCGTCGTCCATCCGGCGACGCCCGGGGAGCGCCGGTGGGTCGAGTCAGCTGGCGCAGACCAGACACGGACGGTCGAGGAACCGTAGGCTTGTGCCGACAACAGTGTGGGCGCGCCGCGCGCGCCCGTGTCACCGTGGCAGGCCAGCGCCGTTGATACGGAACACATCGGGAGGACCGGCTGAAGTGAGACGACTGGCCGCCACCGTCGCGACGGCCCTGATCGTGGTGCTCGCGACCGCGGGGACCGCTGCTGCCACCGTCACCGCCAGCGTCACCTCGCCGGGTGCGAAGATCGAAGGCCCGGCGGCAGTGTCCGTGCGCGTCGACCGCGAACTCACCGACAGCGTCAACCGCGTCGACGTCCGGCTGCGCCGCGGCGGCGATGCGGTGTGGGACGCGTCCCTGACCTGTGGGAACTGCGGCACCGCATGGACGACGTCCGACTGGGGCGGGAAGACGCTCAACCCGGGCGGTCTCCCCAACGGGACCTACCAACTCCACCCGGTCATCGATGGCAAAGAGTTCGGCGGCCGCGACGTGTGGATCTCGGTGGCGCCGTCGCGGGTGAGCAACCTCAAGACCTCCGTGTCCGGCCAGGATGTCACCGTCACGTGGACCCGCGCCCCCGAACCGGACATCTCCGGGTACCGCGTTCAGCGCCGCATCAAGGATGGGGCGTGGCAGCAGATCGCCAGCATCGGTCCGGGAGCGGACCGGTACGCCGAGAGGCTGAGCCCCGGCAAGTACGAGTACCGGATCGTGACGGTCCGCCCCGACGGCAAGGGAGGCCACATCACGGTCACGAGCTCGGCCGTGGCCGCCGCGGTCTCGCCGCCACCCGCGCCAACGCAGCCCAGCGAGACGTCCGGGTCCGGCGGCGGCTCGACCGAGTCGACCGGCGGGTCGACCGGCGGGTCGACCGGCGGGAGCGACGACGGGTCCACAACCGCGACCGGCGGGACGACCGTGCAGCCGGGAGGCGGGGCCGCGACCGGGGACCCTGCCTCCGCCGAGGGTGAGGGCACCGGCGGCGACGGTCCGCAACAAGCCCCCTCCGAGGCGTCCACCACCCAGACCAGCGCCCGGACCGCCGGTGCCGGACGGCGGGTCGCGCCACCCCCCGGTGTCCGCCGCAGCCTGATGCTCGGCGGCGGCGAGCTGTCCCTACCCGACCCGCAGGTCGCCGGCCCCCGCGAGCGCTTCTACGGGCAGGACCAGCCGTTCTCGGAGGAGCTCGACTACGGCGACATCGATCCGATCACCGGCGAGCCGAGGGTCCGCGACGGCACGGCGACGCGGCGGGTTCCCGGCGCCGTCCAGGAGTTCGTCGTCGCCCAGCTCAACACCCCGCTGGTCGCGATCCCCATCGCCGCCGGTTTGCTCTGCATCGCCCTGGGACTACACGGCATGCGCTGGCTGCGCCAAGGATGATCACCTGCGACGCATGCGGCGAGCCACTCGTGGACGACCTCGACGGGGCGGGGTTGCGGATCGACGGCGAGCACGTCCCGTTCCGCCGTGGCAGCGACTGGGTCGCCTGTTCGGTGTGCGGAGCGCTGGGCAACGTCCGCGACCTGCGTGCCGCGGCCGGTGCCGACGCGCCGGTGGCGGCCGGTGCCGACTCCGACGCGCCGGCTGACCCGGCCGCAGGCGATCTGCGGTCCGCGGTCCAGGCAGCTCTCGCTGATCTGCACGACGCACTGGCACGGCGCGGGGGGAGCGACCAGCTCGACGTCGACCCTCTGCTGTCGGCGTTGAGCGATGTGGCCCGTGGTGAGGACGACGACTCGCCCTAGGTCACTCAAGTAGCGAAGCGGTAGTGACCCGGCTCCCAGGTCACTCAAGTAGCGAAGCGGTCGTGACCCGCCTCCTGAAGCTCCGTCGCTGTCCGGGGCGCCGGAACCACGTCGATGCCCCACGGCCTCCAGCCGCACGCTGTCACGGCCCGTGGGCGAGCACCAGGTCGAGGACGGTGACCGCCCCGGCCTTGTCCAGCGGTTCGTTGCCGTTGCCGCACTTGGGTGAGTGCACGCACGACGGGCAGCCCGCCCGGCAGGCGCACTCCGAGACCGCGGCGCGCGTGGCGGCCAGGTGCTCGCCGAGGCGCCGGAAGGACCGCTCCGCCAGCCCGGCACCGCCCGCGTAGCCGTCGTAGACGAACACGGTGGGACGGCCGGTATCGGGGTGACGGGCTGTCGACAGCCCGCCGAGGTCCCACCGGTCACACAGCGCGATCAACGGCAACAGCCCGATCGCGGCGTGCTCCGCGGCGTGCAGCGACCCTGGCAGCTGCGCCGGCGCGAGCCCGGCGGCGGTGAGCAGGTGCACGGGGATCGCGTACCAGACCGCGACCGTGATCAGCTCGGTGGGCGGCAGGTCAAGGTCGTGGCGGCCGATCACGCGGCGGGTGGCGTGATCGAGCGTGTCGTACCCGGTGACCTGCTCGGTCACCCGGACACGGCCGAGCCGGACCGCGACCTCGCCCCGGTCGGCGGCCTCGAGCTCGTCGATCACCGTCACGTCGGCGGTGGACCGCGGGCGGGTGGTGTGGCGCACCTGCGGGGCGCGTCGCACCGCGGCGACCCGGCGACGCAAGCTCAGGTCGGTCACCTCGTGGATGTGGCCCTGATGCAGGTAGATCGCTCCCGGATGCACCTGACGTGGTGCGCGTGCGGCGTCCACATCCCCGATCAGCTCGCCGGATGCGGCATCCACGATCCGCACCGGCGGGCCGCCCGCCGACCGCAGATCGACCTCGGCCGCTGCCCGGCCCCGCCCGACCCAGAAGTACCGGCCGGCCCGCTCCCGCAGCACGCCGGCGTCCGCGTCGGCGCCCAGTAGGTCCGGTGCCGAGGGGCCGAACCACCGCCGCGCGTCCTCGGCGTCGAGCGGGTGCTCCTGGCAGGCGCACCGCAGGTGCGGGCCGAGCACGTGCGCGTTGGCCGGATCGGCGATCGCGTCCTCGGGCGGTCGCCCCAGCAGCTGGTCGGGGTGGGCGACGAGGTACTGGTCGAGGGGGTCGTCGTCGGCGACCAGCACCCCGATCGCCTCCCGTCCCGACCGCCCGGCCCGCCCCAGGCGCTGCCAGAACGCCGCAGCGGTCCCCGGGTAGCCCGCCAGCACCACGGCGTCCAGCCCGCCGACGTCGATGCCGAGCTCGAGCGCCTCGGTGGCCGCCACGCCGAGCAGCTCCCCAGCGGTCAGGGCGTCCTCCAGCTCCCGTCGTTCCTGCGGCAGGTACCCCGCGCGGTAGGCGGCCACCGTGTCGGCCAGCGGGGAGTCGCCCAGACGTTCACGGGCCACCACGGCGGTGACCTCCGCTGCGCGACGGCTGCGGACGAACACCAGCGTCTGCACCCCGGCGGCCACCAGCGACGCCAGGACCTCCCCGGCCTCACCGACGGTCGACCGCCGGATCCCGGCGTCCTCGTCGATCATGGCTGGCTGCCAGAAGCCGATGTCAATCGCCCCGCGCGGCGAGGTGTCGTCGGCCACCGCCTCCACGGCCAGGCCGGTCAGCACGGCGGCGTGCTCGGCCGGGTTGCCGATCGTTGCGGACGCCAGCACGAACGTCGGAGCGGCGCCGTACCGATCGCACAGGCGGCGTAGCCGGCGCAGGATCACCGCGACGTGGGCGCCGAAAACGCCTCGGGCGACGTGACACTCGTCGACCACCACGTACGCCAGCCGGTGCAGGACGTCACCCCAACGGCGGTGGTCGGGGAGCACACCGTGGTGCAGCAGGTCCGGGTTGGTCAGGATCCAGTTCGCCGTGCGCCGGATCGCGTCGCGCTCCGGGCGGGGCGTGTCGCCGTCGAGCGCGGCGGCACGCAGCTGCGGCAGCCGCCACGCCCGCAACGAGCGGAGCTGGTCGCGGGCCAGCGCCTTGGTCGGCGCCAGGTACAGGGCCGTGGCGGTGGGGTCGGCGACCAGCGCCTCGACGACCGGCAGCTGGTAGCAGAGGGTCTTCCCGCTGGCGGTGCCGGTGGCCACGATCACGTGGCGATCGGCGCGGACGAGCTCCCGGGCCTGCGCCTGGTGGCGGTACAGGCGGGCGACGCCCATCAGCTCCAGTCGGCTGCGCAGTGTCGGGTCGAGGTCTGCCGGGATCTCCACGGTGGTCCCGCGGCGGGACGGGAGCCGTTCGCGGTGGACCAGCGGGCACCCACCCTGGCTGGCGCTGCGGGCCGCAGCGACCAGCTCGAGGACGTCCCGAGGGTCGTGCAGCGCGGCGTGCTCGACCACGGGGCGACGTTACCGGCCGGCCACCACCCCGTCGTCGGCTGCGTCGCGGATCAGCGCGTACGCCCGGTCGGGCAGGAACACGACGCTGGCCCCGCCGGCGCTCCCGACGTTGCCCGGCAGGGTCACGATCGCGACGTTGTCCGGCGGAAGCGTCATCGCCGCGAACCCGTACCGCAGCAGCGTCGCGGTGGGTGCGTCGGTCACGGTGGTCTGCGCCACGAGACCGGCCAGCTCCGCGGCGCGAGCCACCCCGACACCGCCGGCGACGACCTGGCGGTGGGCGGCGGTGAGCAGCCGCGCCTGCGCCCCGGCCCGGCCGAAGTCGCCGTTGGGCCGGCTCTTGCGGGCCCGGCTGAACGCCAAGGCCTGGCGCCCGTCGAGGATCTGGCGGCCCGGCTGCAGGTTGGCTTCCGCCTGAGCGTCGACCAGGCGACGCTCGACCTCGATCTCGACCCCGCCGATCCCCTCCACCCCGTATGCCAGACCCCGGAAGTCGGTCAGCAGGTAGTGGTCGACGTCCACACCGAAGTTCTGCTCGACCGCGCGGACGCAGTTGTCGGGACCCGACGCCAGGCAGGCGTTGATCTTAGTGCGCCCCTGTCCGGGCAGCGGCACGTACGCGTCGCGGGGGAAGTCGACGAACGTGGCATGCTGGCGGTCGGGCGAGACGAACAGCAGGTGGAACGCGTCAGCGCGGGCGCTCAAGGGGGTGCCGCCACGGTAGGGACCCTCGTCGGCGCCCAGCAGCAGCAGGGTGATCACGCCATCGTCGACCGGGGCGCGCAGCAACCGCTCGGCGGCCACAGCGGCGGTGGCCAGGACCAGGCCGGCGAGCGTGGCGACCACGGCCGCGGCGCGGGCGGTCGATCGCGACGGTCGTCTCACGGCGCACCTCCCGACTGGGCCGGGCCGGCCCCCACCAGCACGGGGCGCGGATCGCCAGGCGTGAAGACGAACTCGGCGGCGGTGACGCTGCCGTCCGGTCCCGCGACGTCGACCGTGACGCGGCCCCACTGTGGTCCGCCGCTCTCGGCGACCAGGAAACGGTACGTGGCGCTGCTCACCGGCCGGTCCTGGCCGGTCAGGGCGGTCGTGACCGCCACCACCGCCTCAGGTGCGGCGCCGTCGAGCAGCCCCGGCGCGGCGACCTCCGCCAGGAGCCCCTCCCCGCCGGCGCGGAGATCGGTCAGGTGACGGTTCAGCCAGTCCTGGACCGCCTGCACGAACGCCTGGATCGCCGCCTCGTCGGGGCTGGGCACCCGTGCGTTGGGGTCGCCGGCGTTGAAGACGGCTGCACCGTTGTGCACCGATCTGACGTCCAGCTCGACCGCCCCCGACACCGGCTCGACGTCGGGCGTGGTGGGGGTCTCGGTCGGTGTTGGTGACGGCGACGGGTCAGGAGCCCGACCCCCGTCACAGGCGACCGCCAGGAGCGTGGCTGCTGCCGCCAGCACGACCACCTTGGGGACGCGGGTCACCGGCGCCACCTCCTCCACAACGGGCCGACGGTATCAGCGGCGCCCCGTCGTCCGGCCGAGCGGTCACGGCGGGCCGAGGATCCCGTCGTCGCGCAGGTCGGCGATCTGGGCTTGGGCGGTGGGCGTGAGGAACACCACGCTGGCGTTCCCCGCGCGGCCGATCCGGGCGTCAGCGACCTGGCTGCGCACGTTCTGCGGGGGGATCCGCATCCCCAGCAGCGCCAGCCGCAGGCTGTCGGCGGTGTCGGCGCTGCTCACCGTGGTGGCGCGCAGGTAGCCGACCAGCTCCGCGATCCGCGTCACGGACGGACCCTCCCCGACCAGCTGGGCGTGCAGCGACTGCAGCACCTTGGCGTGCGCAGCGGCGCGACCCTTGTCGCCGCTGGCGCGCGACTTGCGGTCGCGGGTGTACGCCAGCGTCTGGCCGCCGTCGACGACCTGCGCTCCGGGGTGCAGGTCGGTCCCCGAGAACGGGTCCTTGAGGCGCTCCTCCACGTCGAGGTGCAGCCCGCCGATCGCGTCGATGGCGGCAGCCAGCCCCCGGAAGTCGGTCAGGTACCAGTAGTCGACGTCGATCCCGGTCAGCGACTCGATCGTGGCGACGCAGGTGTCGGGGCCGGCGTTGAGGCAGGCGTTGATCTTGGTCCGTCCGCGGCCGGGGACCGGCACGTACGAGTCGCGCTGGAAGTCCAGGATCGAGGCGTGCTGACGGTCGGCGGAGACCACCAGCAGGTGCAGCCCGTCGGCGCGGGCCGACAGCGGGCTACCCGCGCGCGGCGGGCCGCCGTCCGAGCCGATCACCAGCAGCACGATCAAGCCGTCGTCGCGGACGGGCGCGGCCAGGTACGCCACCGCAGCGGCAGCGGCGACCGCGGCGGCGACGAGCACGGCGACCGCGGCGGTGGCGACGGTGGTCATGCAAGCGGTGGGCCGACTCACCGCAGCGTCTCGGGGAGCGGGTCGGGCCCGGCGGCCAGCAACACCGCCGGGTCCGCGCCGGCGAACACGTACCCGGTCCGGGTGATGCGGCCGTCGGTGGTCTCCACCAGCGCCGTCATCCGCAGGAACGCCGGGGCGCCCTCCTCGGCCACCACCACGTGGTACAGGGCCGTGCGCACGGGGCGGTCGGGACCGGTCAGGTCACTTGTGACCGACGCCAGGAGTGCCGGGTCAGCGCCGTCGAGGAGCCCGTCGGCGGCGACCTCGGCCAGCAGGCCCCCGCCTCCGGCTTGCAGGTCGGTGAGGTGGCGGTCGAGCCAGTCGGTGGCCTGCTGCACCATCGCGCCTGCCGCGGCCTCGTCCGCGGGCGGCCTGGGGCGGTCGTGGAAGACGATCGGCCCGTTGGACGTGCTCTGCACCAGCACCGTGGGTTCTCCCCGCACCGGTGCGGGGGAAGCAGCCGCGTCGGTGGCCTCGGTCGCGTCGGCGGTCGGAGCCGGGCGGGCCTCCGAGCCGCCGCCACCGTCGCAGGCGCCCAGCAATGCACCGCCGACCAGCAGGCCCGCCACGGCACGGCGGATCACGTTCGAGCCACGGGGGGTCCGTCCACCACGGTCGGACGAGTCGAGTCGGCACGCGAACGCTAGCAGCCGTGACCCCGCCGCCGCCGACCGGCAGCCCGTTAGCGGACCGCTGCGCCGTCGTCGCGGGCGGACTCCACCAGCAGGCGTCGTTCCGCCGCGGCGATGATCCGGCGCGCATCCAGCGCCGCATCGGCGTTGACCGAGATCGACGTGATCCCGAACCGGACCAGCTGTTCGGCGAACTCGGGGCGGTCGGAGGGAGCCTGGCCACACAGCGACGACGTCAGGCCCGACTCGCGGCACGCCACGATGATGCGCCGCACCGCGTCGAGGACGGCCGCGTCCATCTCGTCGAACAGCTCCGCGAGCACCGGGTTGTCACGGTCGACGCCCAGCATCAGCTGGGTCAGGTCGTTCGACCCGATCGAGACCCCGTCGATGCCCAGCTCGGCGTACTCGGGGATCCGGTACACCACCGACGGGACCTCCGCCATGACCCATCGCTTCAAGCTGCGGTCGTCGCCGAGCGGGCTCGCGTCGATCGCCTCCAGGCACTCCTCCAGCTCCCAACGGGTGCGCACGAACGAGATCATCAGGTGCAGGTTGTCCGTCTCTTCCCGGACGCGCGCCAGGACCTCCAGCTCGAAGGAGAACACCTCGGGGTCGCGGACGTAGCGGAAGCAGCCGCGGTAGCCGAGCATGGGGTTCTCCTCCTGCGGCTCGTACTCCTCACCGCCTTTGAGGCCCCGGAACTCGTTGGTCTTGAAGTCGGTCGCGCGGTAGATGACCGGGCGCGGGTGGAACGGTCGGGCGATCTGCAGGATCTTCTCGGCCATCGCGGCGGCTGCCTCCTCGCGGCGGCCCTGCGCCAGGACGTACCGCGGGTGCTCACCCTGCAGCGCCTCGGTGATCAGGAACTCGGCACGCAGCAGCCCGACGCCATCCACCGGGAGCTCGGCCGCCTCCTCGGCACGGCGCGGGATCGCCAGGTTGACGTACAGCTGCGTCGCCAGGGGGATCATCGCCTCCTGCGGTCGCTCACGCTCGCCGGAGGCGGCCGCAGTCCCGCCGCGCCGCGGCTCCTGCAGTTGGTCGGTGACGTCCCCGGCGTACACCACGCCGGCCTTGCCGTCGACGGTGACCGTGGCGCCGCCGGAGAGCTTGCTCGTGGCGTCGCCGGTCCCCACGACGCACGGCACCTGCATCTCTCGGCCCACGATCGCCGCATGGCTGGTCATCCCGCCGCTGTCGGTCACGAACGCCGCAGCCCGGCTCATGATCGGGACCCAGTCGGGCGCGGTCATGTCGGTGACGAGGATGTCGCCGTCCTCGAAGCGGTCGCCCTGGTCCGGGGACTCCAGGACCCGCACCGTTCCCGCTGCGATCCCGGTGGACGCGCCCAGCCCTTCGACCAGGACCTCGGCGGCGGCGATGGGTTCCTCGTCGCCGGCTTCGTCGTCGCCGGCTTCGTCTTCCTCCAGGGTGGTGATCGGGCGCGTCTGGACCAGGAAGACCTCATCGTCTTCCGCCGCCCACTCGATGTCCTGCGGGGCGCCGTAGTGCTCCTCGACCCGCAGTGCCAGCTCCGCCAACTCGAGCAGCTGATCGTCGTCGAGGACCCGGCGCGACGCCTCGTCCTCGTCGAGTTCCACCTCGCGGTTGCCTCCCCCGTCGCCGCGGACGATCTTCTTCTGCTTCTGGCCGATCCGCACGTCAGCGACCTCGACGCCATCGTCGCCGCGGTGCAGCACGTACGTGTCGGGTTCGACCTCGCCGGCCACCACCGCGTCGCCGAGCCCGAACGCGGCCTCGATGATCATCTCGTCGCGGTCCCCGCTCGGATCCACCGTGAACACCACGCCGGCCCGGTCCGCATCGACCATGCGCTGGATCACGACCGCGATGGCGGGTTCGTCCTCGATGCCGCGCCTTGCGCGGTAGGTGAGTACCCGCTCGCTGAAGATCGACGCCCAGCAGTCCACGAGCCGCTCGAGCAGGGCGTCCTCACCGCTGACGTTCGTGAACGTCTCGTTCATCCCGGCGAAGGACGCCTCCTCGGTGTCCTCCGTGGTGGCCGACGACCGCACCGCCACCAGCACGGTGCCGTCGTCGCTGAGGTCGCGGTAGGCGGCCAGCACCGCCTCGCGGAGGTCGTCGGGGATGCCCGCGTCCCGTACCACCTCACGGGCCCGCTCGGCGAGCCGCTGGACCTGGTCGGGGTCGTCCACGTCGGCCTCGCCCGTGAGCTCGCGAAGCTCCTCGCGCGTCCCGGCTTGCTCCATCGCCGCCCGGTACGCCGCAGCGGTGACCACGAACCCCGGTGGGACGGGCAGACCCGCGGTGACCAGCTCCCCGAGGTTGGCGCCCTTGCCGCCCGCCAGGTCGGTGTCGTCCTTGGACAGCTCGGCGAACTCGGCCACCAGCTCGCTCATCGACCCTCCCGGCGCCGTTGAGTTGCGGCACGTCGAGCCTACGAGGATGGGTGTGTCCTCCTCGCCCCGTTCGGCCAGTGAGAACGCCTGCGCTTCCGGCGCCCTACCATCTGTGCGCGGCCGGACGGGGGACCACGTGCAGCTGGACGAGCGGACCGCGACCAGCATCGCGGCGTACGACCAGCACGCCCGTGCCTACCAGGAGGCGCTGCGCCGCCGGCGCCCCCTGCAGGACGTCCGTCGGTTCGCGGGGCTGGCCGCAGCCGGGGCGCTGATCCTCGACGTGGGATGTGGACCCGCCAGCGACCTGCGCAACCTCACCGACATGGGTCTGCGGCCGGTCGGTGTGGACCTGTCGCTGGGTGCGCTGCGTGAGGCGCGGCTGCTGCTGCCCAAGCACCCGCTGGTGTGCGGCCCCTACGACCGGCTGCCGTTCGGTCCGCGCACCTTCCAGGGCCTGTGGCTGTCGGGGGCGCTGGTCCACCTGCCGCGCTCGGCGTGGCGTGACATCTTCGCCCGGCTGCTGTACCACCTCGACACCGGACCGGTGTACTTCTCGTGCGCCCGGGGTAGCGCAGACCTCGCCCCGGTCGACGACCACGTCCTGGGGCGGGTCTACCGTTCCGAGGCGACCGAGGACGAGGTCGAGGTCCTGCTGGCGTCACACGGGCTGCGCGACGTGCAGGTCGAGCTCCGTCCCGACCCGCTGGTGGACCGCGACCGCGCCTGGGTGGCCGGCTTCGGCCGGAAGGTGTGAGCCGGCAGGTGTGAGCCAGGGCCCGTCACGGCAGGAACGCCGGGGCGAACACCAGCGCGACGATCGTCATGACCTTGATCAGGATGTTCATGGCGGGCCCGGAGGTGTCCTTGAACGGGTCGCCCACCGTGTCACCGACGACCGCGGCCTTGTGCGCGTGGGATCCCTTCCCGCCGAGGTTGCCGGCCTCGATGTACTTCTTGGCGTTGTCCCACGCCCCGCCGGCGTTGGCCATGAAGATCGCCAGGAGGAACCCGGTCACGAGCGCGCCGGCCAGGAACCCACCCAGCGCCGGCGTGCTGATCAGCCCGACCACCAGTGGGAGCGCCACCGCCAGCGTCCCCGGCACCACCATCTCGCGGAGCGCCGCGGCGGTGGAGATGTCCACGCAGCGGGTGTAGTCGGGTCGTGCCCCGACCCGCCCTTCACGCAGGCCGGGGATCTCGGCGAACTGGCGGCGGACCTCCACGATCATCTTGTTGGCGGCCCGGCCCACCGACTTCATGGTCAACGCGGCGAACGCGAACGTGACCATCGACCCGAGGAACAGCCCGATCACCACCGACACGTCCTGGATGTCGATGCGCTCGAGGCCGACCGCCGCGGTGAACGCGCGGAACAGGGCCAGGGCCGTCAGCGCCGCGGACCCGATCGCGAAGCCCTTGGCGACCGCGGCGGTGGTGTTGCCCAACGCGTCGAGCGAGTCGGTGACCTCGCGGACCTCGGGCGGCAGCTCCGACATCTCGGCGATGCCACCGGCGTTGTCCGAGATCGGACCGTACGCGTCGACCGAGACCACCGCGCCGGTCGTGGCCAGCATCCCGATCGCGGCGAGGGCCGCGCCGTACAGGCCGGACTCGCCGATGCCGGGCATGGCGGCCTGCCCGGCGGCGTAGGCCAGCCCGATCGCGCCGACCACCAGCGCCACCGATGCGACCGTCGACAGCATCCCCTCGGCGATCCCGCCGATGATCACCGTCGCCGAGCCGGTCTCGGACTGACCGGCGAGCCGCTTCACCGGCGTGTAGTGGGCCGAGGTGTAGTACTCGGACGTGAACCCGATCGCGTACCCGGCGACCAGGCCGACCACGATCGCGGTGGCCATGTACAGCGGGTTGGTGACCTGCGGCACCCCCGTACCGAACACCCAGTAGGCACCGGCCACGGCCGCGATCGCGGTCAGCAACAGCGCGACGTTGGTGCCGCGGTGCAGTTGGCGCGACAGGCTCGTGCCCTTCCGGCCGCGGACGAGCAGGGCCCCCAGGATCGAGGCGAGCATCCCCAGCGCCGCAACCAGCAGCGGGTACAGGAAGGTGGCGCGCTGCAGGTTCGTGAAGTCCGGGGCGAGCTCACCGCGGGCACCGACCCCCCCAAACAGCAGGGCCGCCAGCACCATCGGGGCGACGATCGCGCCGGCGTACGACTCGAACAGGTCGGCGCCCATTCCGGCGACGTCGCCGACGTTGTCACCGACGTTGTCGGCGATCGTGGCGGGGTTGCGCGGGTCGTCCTCGGGGATCCCGGCCTCGACCTTCCCGACCAGGTCCGCGCCCACGTCGGCCGCCTTGGTGTAGATCCCGCCACCGATGCGGGCGAACAGAGCGATCGACGAGCCGCCGAGCCCGAACGCCGCCACGACCTGGAAGGCGTCGTTCACCCGCAACAGCTGCACGAACACGATGTAGGCCACCGCGATGCCCAGCAGCCCGAACCCGGCGACCGTGAAGCCCATCACCGCGCCGCCCCGGAACGCCAGGGGCAGCGCGCGGTGAGCGCCGTGACGGGCCGCGTTGGCGGTGCGGACGTTCGCAGCGGTGGCGATGCGCATCCCGACCAACCCGGCGGCCCCCGACAGTCCTGCGCCCAGGAGGTAGGCGAGCGCCCCCCATGGGCGGCCGTAGGGCAGCACCACGAAGATCAGGACGGACATGGCTGCCACGAACACCGCGACCCAGCGGTACTCGCGCCGCAGGAACGCCATCGCGCCCTCGCGGATCGCGGCGGCGATCTCCTGCATCCGCTCCGTGCCTTCGTCGGCGCGGTGCACCACGCTCGAGAAGTAGGCGGCGAGGGCCAGCCCGGCGAGGGCAGCGGCGACGGCGAGGTAGGGGATCACTTGCACGGTGACGTCTCCAGCCCGGCCAGGCGCATGCGGCGCTCACCTGCCCGGTCGTCGGGGTTGGGGTGGATTGCGGTGGCGGCGCGCTCGAGGACGCCGGAACGGGCGGGGAGCGTAGCGCACGCCGCCGCGCGGCCACGTCGGGGTGGCTGGTGTCCCGGCCGCCGGTCGGTGCGACGCTCGGCGCGAACGGACGGGTCCGCAGGGGCCGCTCGCAACCGGCAGGCGGTAGTCCGTGTGGTTGACAGGGCAGCAGACTTGCTCCACCGTGCGCGGCCCCCGGAGCAGGGCGCTCCAGCGACGGGATGAGTTGGATGACCGAGACGCAACGCGACCGGCCCCAGCTGGTGGTCGTCGAGTCGCCGACCAAGGCCAAGACCATCGAGCGGTACCTCGGCGAGGGGTACCGGGTCGTGGCGTCCTACGGACACATCCGCGACCTGCCCAAGTCGGACTTCGCGGTCGAGGTCGACGACGGCGGGGCGCGACTGCACTACGAGGTCCCGTCGGGCTCCAAGAAGCACGTGACCAAGCTCCGCCAGGCGGCCAAGGACGCCGAACGGGTGTGGCTGGCGCTGGACCTGGACCGCGAAGGCGAGGCGATCGCCTGGCACGTCGCGGAGATCCTGGGGCTCGATGCGCGCCAAGCCAACCGGGTGATCTTCGACGAGATCACCCGCGACGCGATCCGCGCGGCGTTCGCCGACCCGCGCCCGATCAACCTCGACCTGGTCGACGCCCAACAGGCCCGGCGGGCGGTCGACCGCATCGTCGGGTACCGCCTGTCGCCGGTGCTGTGGCGCACCGTGTCGGCCGGGATCTCGGCGGGGCGGGTCCAGTCGGTGGCGCTGCGGCTGATCGTCGACCGGGAGAACGAGATCCGGGCCTTCGTCGAGCAGGAGTACTGGAGCTTCGAGGGGACGTTCCGCTCCCGAGACGATCTTCAGGCGCGCTCCCCGGTCCAGGCGTCGCTGCACGCGGTCGGCGACCGGCGGCTGGCCACGCCCCGCGACCTGGAGCGGGCGGAGACCTCCGAGCGTCGCGACGTCGACGACTACCTGCTGATCGCCGACGCCGACGCCGCGCAGACGCTGCGCGCCCGGATCGACGGCGTCGACCGGTTCGAGGTCCGTGCGGTCCGCCGCAGCGAGACCCGTCGCAACCCCTCCCCGCCGTTCACCACCTCGACCCTGCAGCAGGAGGCCGCACGCAAGCTCGGCTTCTCGGCCAAGCGCACCATGACGGTGGCGCAGAAGCTGTACGAGGGCGTCAACCTGCGCGGCGAGGGGCAGGTCGGGCTGATCACCTACATGCGGACCGACTCGGTGAACCTCTCCGACGTGGCGCTGCGCGAGCTGAACGCCCTGGTCGGTGAGCGGTACGGGGAGCGGTACGCCCTCGACCAGCCACGCCGCTACCGGACCAAGCAGAAGCGCGCCCAGGAGGCGCACGAGGCGGTCCGGCCGACCTCGGCCCGGCGCGTCCCCGAGTCGCTCCGCGGGCAGCTCGACCGCGACCAGCAGCGCCTGTACGAGCTGATCTGGAAGCGGACCGTCGCCACACAGATGGCGCCGGCGGTGATGGACCGTCTGTCGGCGGACATCGCCGGCGTGGAGGCCGGGGGCGAGGAGTTCACCTTCCGCGCGACCGGCCAGGTGATCAAGTTCGACGGGTTCATCGCCGTCTACCTCGAAGGACGCGACGAGGACGACGAAGGCGACGGCGAGGTCAGCGACCGGTTGCCCGACCTCGAGGAGGGTCAGGTCCTCAGGCTCGACGACCTCACCGCCAACCAGCACTTCACCCAGCCGCCGCCGCGCTACACCGAGGCGTCGCTGGTCAAGATCCTCGAAGCGGAGGGGATCGGGCGTCCGTCGACGTACGCGTCGATCATCTCCACGATCGTGGCGCGCGAGTACGTCCGGTTGGAGGGCCGTCGGTTCGTGGCCACCCCGCTGGGCGAGGTCGTGACGGCGTTCCTGAAGGCGCACTTCGGCGAGGTCGTCGACGTCAAGTTCACCGCCCGCATGGAGGAGGAGCTGGACGAGATCGCCGGCGGCGAGGAGGACTGGGCCGCCATGGTCCAGCAGTTCCTGGACGAGGTCGACCACTGGGTCCGCGAGCGCAAGCCCGAGCGACCGCGGCTGCCGCTGATCCCTCCGGCCGCGTGTCCCGTGTGCGGCACGCCGATGGAGAAGGTGTTCTCCGGCAAGTCCAAGCAGTGGTTCGCGTCGTGCAGCCGCTGGCCCGACTGCGAGGGGACGCTCCCCCTCGACGAGCACGGCCGGGTGACCGAACCCGAGCCCGAACCCGAGCCCGACGAGCGCGTCGCCTGCCCCAACTGCGGGAAACCGATGGTGCGTCGCAGCGGCCGGTTCGGGGAGTTCTATGGCTGCGTCGACTACCCGTCGTGCAAGGGCATCGTCAACGTCGCGGCCCGCACCCGGTTCACCTGCCCCAAGTGCGGCGAGGGCAAGGTCGATCAGCGCAAGAGCCGGTACGGCAAACCGTTCGTCGGCTGCAGCCGGTACCCCGACTGCGACTTCGCGGTGTGGAGCGTGCCGCTGCGCGAACCGTGCCCCCACTGCGGGGCGCCGCTCAAGCCGCCCCCGCGGAACCGCAAACGGCCGATCGCGACCTGCGCCAACCCCGAGGACCCGCACAAGATCGAGCTGGACGACTTCGACCCGCCGCGGGTCGTGACCGTCCCGGCGGTCGACGGCGTCGAGGGGCTCGACCCGGACCTGCCCGGCTACGAGGGGCCGACCTGGGAAGAGATCGCCGAAGCCGAGGCTGGCCAGGCCGACGAACCCGGCGCGGACGACCGGGCCGGCGACACCGTCGGTGGGCGCGAGGCCGCCACCGCCTGACCTGCGGGGCTCCAGCACTACGATCGCGGCGCCGTGCGACGACTGCCAGGAGAACGTGGCCACGGACCGACGCGACCGTTCCTCGGCCGGGGACGGTGGCGAACAGCTGTTGGGCGGGCTCGGATGGTGGGAGCGTTCCGCCTACGTCGCGCTGCTCGCCGACGCGCGCTACAGGCGCTTCTTCTTCGCCAGTCTGACTTCCAGCCTCGGGGACTGGGTCGGGGTCCTGGCGATCCTGGCCCTGACCGAGACCGTCGTCGGCCGCGCGTCGCGGGCGGCGGCGTTCGCCCTGTCGGGTGTGATGGTCGCCCGGATCCTGCCGATGCTGGTCCTGGGGCCGGTGGCCGGCGTCTACGCCGACCGGTGGGATCGCAAGCGGACACTGATCGTGACCGACGTCAGTCGCGGGCTGATCATGGCCGTGATTCCCTTCGCGCAGGACTTCTTCCAGCTGTTCGTCGCGTCGTTCGTGATCGAGCTGTTCTCGATGGTGTTCTCGCCGGCGAAGGAAGCGACGCTGCCCAACATCGTCGCGCGTGAACGGCTGGTGCAGGCCAACCAGCTCACGTTGATCGTCACCTACGGGACGCTGCCCCTGGGCGGGGTGTTGTTCGCCGCGTTCGTGCAGCTGAGGGGACTGTTGCCGGCGTGGGAGATCGTCGCGCAACGGCCGGAGTCGGTCGCGATCTGGGCGAACGCGTTGACCTTCTGGCTGTCGGCGTGGCTGTTCTTCGGGATGCGGTTCCCGCCGCAGGAAGCCCCCGCCCAGGCGACCGAGACGTCGCTGGGCACGCGCGCGTTGCAAGAGGTCAAGGAGGGTCTGCGTTTCGTCGCGACCCGGCCGAGGCTGCGTGCCCTGATCGTCGGCGTGATGGCTGCCGCGTTCGCGGGTGGCCTGCTGTTCGCGCTGGCGAAGCTGTTCGTCAGCGTGATCGGGTCCGGCCAGTCCGGGTTCGGGCTGCTGGTCGCGGTGGTGGGCGCCGGGATGCTGGTCGGGTTGCTCGCGGCCGTGCCGCTGGACCGCCACTTCGGCAAGGACCGGCTGTTCGGGCCGGGGGTCGGGGTGGGCGGGGCGTTCGCGTTCGTGGTGGCCCTGATGCCCAACCTCGGCCTCGCGTCCGCGGCGGCGTTCGTGATGGGCGCCGGCACCGGCCTGGCGTTCGTGACCGGCTACACCCTGCTGCAGGAGAACGCCGGCGACGAGATCCGCGGCCGGGCGTTCGCGGTGTTCCACACCGGAGTGCGTCTCGCGCTGTTCCTCAGCCTGGTGGTCGGCCCGGCGGTGGTCGGGGTGCTCGGCCTGGAGGCGGTCGGCGGGTACGACATCGGTGGCGTGCGGGTGACGATGGCCGTCGGCGGGCTGATCGCCGTGGCCGGTGCGGTGTGGGCCACCCGCGAGCTCGAGCGGCTGCACGACCGGCCGCGGCCCCAACCCACCACCGGGACCGGGACGTTCGTGGTGTTCGAGGGCGGCGAAGGAGCCGGGAAGTCCACGCAGCTGCGGCTGCTCCGTGACGCTCTGGCCGACGCCGGGTACGACGTGGTCGTGACCCGCGAACCGGGGGGCACCGAGCTCGGCGAGGAGCTGCGCGACCTCGTCCTCGACCCCGACCGAGACGTCACCGACCGGACCGAGGCGCTGCTGTACGCCGCGGCGCGCGCCGAGCACGTCGCCGAGGTGATCCGCCCCGCGCTCGACAAGGGCGCGGTGGTGCTGTGCGATCGGTACGTGGACTCGTCGATCGTCTACCAGGGGGCGGTCCGCGGGCTGGGCGAGGACCGGATCGAGGAGCTCAACCGGTGGGCCACGCAAGGCCTGACCGCCGACCTGGTCGTGCTCCTCGACATCGACGCGGAGGAGGGACTCCAACGGGCCGACGGCTCCACCCCCGACCGGCTGGAGCGCCAAGGTGTCGAGTTCCACCGGCGGGTCAACGAGGCGTTCCGGCAGCGGGCTGCGGCCGATGCGGGCCGCTTCGTGGTGGTCGACGCCACCGGACCGGCGCACCAGGTACACCAACGCATCCGCCAGGTCATCTTCGAGCTGCTGGGGCACGAGACGGAGACGCAAGCGTGAGCGAGGGTCTGTGGGGTGACGTGATCGGCCAGCCGGCGGCGACCGCGGCGCTGCGGGCAGCGGTCGCCGCCGGCTCGGTCGCGCACGCCTGGTTGCTGGTCGGCCCACCCGGCGTCGGTCAGCCCGAAGCGGTCGCTGCCCTGGCTGCCGACCTCAACTGCCTCCACGCCCACCCGTACGCGTGCGCGACCTGTGGCACCTGCCGGCGGATCCGTCGCCGTGCCCACCCGGCGCTGCGCGACCTCGAGCCGGAGGGCGCCTTCCACGTGGTCGACGCCGTCCGCGACGAGTGGATCCCCACCGCGACCAGCTCCCTGCTGGACGGCCGGGTCAAGGTGCTGCGGGTGGTCGAGGCTGACCGCATGCACGACGCCACCCAGAACGCGTTCCTGAAGCTGCTCGAGGAGCCACCCCCCTCGGTGGTGTGGGTGCTGGAGGTGGCCGATGACGCACAGCTGCTGCGCACGATCGTCTCGCGCTGCCGCCGGCTGGACTTCGTCCAGTGGGGCCGCGACGACCTGGCCGCCCGCGCCGTCGAGCTGGAGATCGGTGAGCGCAGCGCGGACCTGGTCCGGGCGGCGATGGGATCACCGGCACGGCTCGAGGAGTTGCACGATCCCGACGTCGCCGCGGCTCGCGACCGCCACCTCGGGGTGGTCGGACGCCTCGCGGACGAAGGGCCCGCTGCGGCGGTCCCGGCGACGCGTGAGCTGACCGACTGGTCCAAGCGACGCGCCAGGCACCAGCGCGACCGCAACGCCCGCGACCGCGCCCGGTTGGAGGAGGCCTACGGCGGCGAGTGGCCGGCGGGGGCCAAGACCCGCCGCGAGCGCCGGGAGCGGCGCCTGGAACGCGAAGGCGGCCAGGCGGCGTTGCGGACGGCACTGGCGGATCTCGCCGCGTACCTGCGCGACCTGATCGCGGTGGCGGGCGGAGCAGACGCGGCCGACCTGGTCAACCGCGACCACCGTGAGGCGCTCAGCCGGGACGCGGCGCGCGTCTCGGTGGCTGTCGCGGTCGATGGCCTGCAGGCGGTCGCCGACTGCCTCGACGCCCTCGAGCACAACGGCCAGCCCGACCTGCACGTCGAGCGGCTGCTGCTCCGCCTGAGCGTTCCGTTGCAGCAGTCAGCGTCGCAGGAGCTGGTGCGACGGGAGTGACGGTCGGCGACGGGTAGGTGGCCGCGCGGTTCGGGGCGCCGGTACCCTGCCTTCCTCGACTCGCTGGAGTAGCTCAGCCGGTAGAGCAGCCGCCTCGTAAGCGGCAGGTCAGGGGTTCGAGTCCCCTCTCCAGCTCCGACCTTCCAACATCCGGGCGCTGGCCTGCTCGGGTCACGGCCGCACAGGACCGCCGCGATGCCCGAACGTGACCGCGCCGACCCCCGGGGCGGCGACCTGCCCTGGGAGTCGCTGACGACCCCGACCCCGCGTGGTGACGTCCAGACCCGGCTGCATCTCCCCGCCAGCGCCACCGCCGCCGCGGTCATGGTCGGGGGAGTCGGCGGCGGGTTCGACACGCCCGGCCGTGACCTGTACCCGCGGATCGCCCACCGTCTGGCGGCCAGTCGCGTCGGTGCGCTGAGGGTGCGCTTCCGCAACCCGAGGTCGCTCGACGAGGCGACGGCGGACCTGGGGGTTGGCGTCGAGCAGCTCACCCGGCGGGGGATCGAGCGGGTGGCGCTGGTCGGTCACTCGTTCGGCGGAGCCGTCGTGGTCCGCGTGGCCGCCCGGACCGACGCTGTCGTCACGGTCGTCACGCTGGCGACTCAGAGCTACGGCGCCGAAGCTGTCTCCGGGCTCGGCCACCGCCCGTTGCTGCTGGTCCACGCAGCCAACGATCGGGTCCTGCCCGCCGGGGCGTCGCGGTCGCTCGCCGCCCGCGCCAGCGGGCCGGCCGATGTCCGGATCCTGCCCAGCGCCGGCCACGACCTGCTCGAGGCCCGCGACGAGGTGCTCACGCTCGTCTCCGACTGGCTGGTGGCCCACCTGGCGTAGCTGGCGACGCGGGCGCGTGACCCGGCCGCACGCTCGGCGCTTGGAGTCACCACTCGGCGAGCAGCTCGTCGATGGCACCGGCGATGACGTGCGGGTGATCCTCGGGGACGAAGTGCTTGGCGCCTTCGATCCGGTGCAGCTCGACGCCGAGGTCCCACGCGAACCGCTCTCCGTACCGCACCTTCTGGAACTGGTCCGCCGCACCCCACACCACGCGTGCGGGGACGTCGAGGTCCCTGATCTGGTCCTGCACCGCCAGGGTGTCGCGGACATCGAGCGACGTCACCTGCCGCGCGAGCGCCGCCGCCCCGTCGTGCTCCGAGTACGGACGCCAGTGCACCGCGAACGCGTCTCGGGCCAGCTGCAGGTCATCGTGGCCGCGCACCATCAGCGTGGCCAG
Source organism: Actinomycetota bacterium (assembly GCA_019347675.1). Taxonomy (NCBI): domain Bacteria; kingdom Bacillati; phylum Actinomycetota; species Actinomycetota bacterium. The sequence goes on from JAHWKW010000010.1 coordinate 62,122, forward strand.
GACCGGCTGGACCGCCCGGGGATGCAGCCGCGCGAACACGTCGCTGACCGCCCGCAGGCCCTTGACGCTGGGGATGGGCCACGAGTCGTACCCCACGGCGTTGGTCAGCAGCAGGCCAGCGCACCGCTGGGGCTGGTGGATCGCCGCGATGTGGGCCACGCCCCCACCCAGGTCGTGGCCGACCAGGATGGCTCGCTCGATCGCGAGCTCGTCCAGCCAGCCCAGGAGGTAGTCGCTCTGCTGCGCCACCGAGATGTCGCGGCCGCGGCCGGCGGGGATGCTCTCGCCGTACCCGACCATCTCGAACGCCAGGCACCGCGCCCCGTCGAGCAGCGGGACGACGTGGCGCCACAGCGCCGGACTGGTCGGGATGCCGTGGACGAGCACGACGGGCGGACCCTCGCCACGCTCCTCCCAGCGGACGGGGACGCCGCCCACCGACGCCTGCCGAGACTCCATGACGTCAACCGATCGCCGCTGACACCCGACCACCATTGCAGAAACGTTCGCTCCGCGAGGCGTCCGAGCGCCGGTCGAGCGGCGCCAACCCGCGGCCGCAGCAGGTGTGTGGCACGCTCGCCCTCTTCTGGCGCCGCGTTCGGCCGGGCCGGCGACGGGGGGAACCCCGGTAGGGTCCCGCCGCACCGACCCGGGAGTGGCCGTGGAGCCGGGAGGCTGGAAGCGCCGGTTGCTCCGCACGCTGCCGTCGTTCGAAGAGGAGATGGCGCTCCTGGGGGACCTGGTCCCACCCGGGGGGGTGTGCGTCGACGTCGGCGCCAGCTACGGGTTGTACGCGGTGGCGCTTGCGCGCCTCGTGGGGCGTGCGGGATGCGTGCATGCTTTCGAACCTCGACCCCGCTCTCGGCGGGTGCTGCGGGTCGTGACGTCGCTGATGGCCCCCGGCAACGTGCGTGTCCACGCGGTGGCGCTCAGCGACCGCGATGGGGACGACGTCCTCGTCACCCCACAACGGCGGTGGCTGCTGCCGGTGCCCGGTCGCACGTTCCTCAGGAGCAACCTGGATGCGTCCCCCGGCGGCGACCGCTACTACGCGGGCTGGGAGGACGAGTTCGGGGGCGCGACCGAGCAGCGGGTCGCGATCGGCCGGCTCGACGGGATCGTCGAGGGGCGCGAGCGGGTCGGGTTCGTGAAGATCGATGTGGAAGGGACGGAGCTGCGCGTGCTGCGCGGCGCAGCGGCGACGATCGTTCGGGACCGGCCGCCCGTCCTGTGCGAGATCGAGGCCCGCCACACCGCCAAGTACGGCCGGGATCCGGACGAGGTGCCCGCATGGTTCGCCCAGCGCGGTTATACGATGCACACGCTGACGCTTGATGGTCTGCGGCGGTGCGAGCGGGTCACGGCCGAGGTGAACAACTACCTGTTCGTGCCCGACGATCGATCCACCGGCTGACCCGCCGACGCCCAGTTGTCCGATTCGGGTCACTGGCAGGAAATGGCGCCGGCCGTGGCGAAGTCTCCGTCGGCGGGCTTCACTGTCGGCGGAGGGGGTGAGGTGGCGAACGCTCAGCACGACGAACGGCCGCGACGACCGGCCCGGCGCACCACACCGCCGTCCCAGATCGCCGTGGCACGGCTCAACCACGCCTTGGACGACGCGCTACGCAGCTTCCACGACGAGCTGAGCGAGGATCTGCTCACCACCCTCCTGCTCCGCGACGCCGGGAAGGTCGATGAGGCTCGCCGTGTCGTCGAGCGCCGCCGCGCCCGGCTGCGTGACCTCGAGGACGCACTGTCCGCCGCGGTCGCTGCCGCTGTCGTCGAACGCGAGACCGAGTGGATCCTGGCTGCGGCGGCCCGCAAGACGCGGGCAGGTCCGTCGCGGGTCCCCGCATCGCTGCGGACGCTCGCCACGGCCGTCACCGTTGTGGCCGCCCTCGCCGTGGCGCTGGTCAGCCCGCCTGAGCGGACGGTGGCCCCCGAGCTGGCCGCCGGCCACGGCGATGTGTCGCGCACGGCTGCGGCGCCCGCGGGCCAGCCAGCGGTCGAAGCGCCGTCTGCGGACCTCGCCGACGAGACCCCAGGGGATGCGCGCCGGCCAGCGGCCGACCAGAACGCCGACGCCCCCGCTCATGCCACGGACGATCCGCTCGATGTCCTGCGGCGATCCGGGCCGTCCGGGTCATTGCTGGCTCGCCTGACCGAGGATCCCCGCAACGCCCCGCTCGCGCACCTCCTCGGCGTCGACCGGGTCGTCACGGGGCTCGAGACCGAAGCCGACGGTCCGGCGCAGATCGCAGAGGACCCCGCTGAACCGCCCGCGCCTCCTGCCGTCGACGCGGATGAACCCGAGGCCGGGACGGAACTCGACGACGACGCCGAGTACGTCCCGGCCGTCCCGCCGCCGCCACGGACAGGGGCGCCGCCGTCGGCCGGCGAGGAGGCCGCCGCTCCCGCGCCCGACGCCCAGGCGGATCGCCCGCAGCTGCAGGCGTCCGTGCTGCGCGACGTCCTCTGACGGGTCTCGTCTCGACACTCTCGAGCGGTTCGGGGGCGTTCGGCAAGCATCCCGTCGCGTGCGAACGCTTCACAGGCGTCCAGGACCAGCGCGCGCACCTCGACACGGGTCGAGGCTCGGCGCGCGGCCAGTGTTGGTCCGGGGAGTGCACGCGCCACTCGTTGGCCGAACGCCACTGAAATTTCGGACATTCTGACTAAAGGCGCCGGCGCGCCCTGCCGATAACCACTCCGCGTGACACCCAGTGTGACACCGCGTCACGCTGAGCCTTGCTGGTGGGCACGGGTCCCGTTGCGGGAGGCAGTGGCCGATGGGGACGTTGACCTACCCCCAGGCGCGGATGGTCGTCCTCGGGTTCGGCGCGGCGCTGATCTGCGGCGTGGCGATCGCGTCGTTCTACCGCGGCGCGGACGTGGTCGAGGTCGGCGCGACCGTCCTGTTCCTGCCGGTGCTGGCCGGCCTGGTACTGGGGCGTGTCGCGGGAGGCGTCGCAGCGGCTGTCGCCGTCTCCGTGGTCTACGTCGCGGTGCGCTTGTCGACGCTCGGTGGCCTGCCGACGGCCGACTTCTTGGCGCCGGTGTCGGTGCGCGTGCTGCTGTACGCCGGGTTCGGTGTCTTCGGTGGCTGGGCCAACGACCTGCTCGCGCAGGGCCTGCTCAAGCTCGAGCTGTACGACGAGGTCGACGACGACACCGGGGTCGGCAACGCTCGGGCGCTCGTGTCGGTCCTCGACCGTGAGGTCGAGCGTGCCGCCCGCTACGGATCCGTCTTCTCGCTGCTCGTCGTCCACCTCGAGGACGCCGCGTTCGCCCCCGTCGACGGGCGGCGGGCAGCCCGTGCCCTGCGCCGGACCTGCCAGTCCCTGGAGCACAACCTCCGCACCACCGACCTGATCAACCGCGTCGCGTTCCCGACCCGGGAGGACGTGGTGGTGGTGCTGCCCGAAACCGGCCGGGCCGGTGTTGCGTTGCTGGCCGAGCGCGCCGTCGCGAGCGTGCGCCAGCTGCTCGCCGACCACAGCCTGACCGTCTCGGACGACACCGTCCACGCCGAGGTCTTGACCGTCCCTGGCGACGAGGAAGCCGTCCGCAGCTACCACGCCGCAACCGCCGCCGTACTCGGCCGCGAGGTCGTCACCGTGAACGGAGCAACCCCGTGAAACCACGCTTGTCTCCAGGCCGCAGCGGCGGCGTCGCATCCATCCGGCGGGTCGCCCGCCCGTTCGCCTTCCTGCTGCTGTTGATCAGCGTGGTGGCGTGGTCGGAACTGTCGGCAGCGCTGGCGACCGAGTTCCACTCCGCTCAGGAAGCGGAGTTCGGTCGGCGCCTCAACGCGGAACGGTCCGTGCGAGGTCTTCCGAGCCTGTCCCACTCCGACGCGTTACGGACGGTGGCGCGGCGGCACAGCCAGCGGATGATGGCCGAGGGGCGGATCTTCCACAACCAACGGCTCCAGCAGGACGTCGAAGCGGTGTTCCCCAACTGGGCGGAGATCGGTGAGAACGTCGGGGTGGGCCCGACCGTCCCGGCCGTGCACCTCGCCCTGATGGAGTCACCGACCCACCGCGCGAACATCTTGAGCACCAACTACGCCCACATCGGCGTGGGCGTCGTGACCGGCGCGGACCGCCTGTTCGCCACGCAGAACTTCCTGCGGCTCGAGCCGGGCGGGGCGCGGCCGCAGGCCGCCCAGTTCCGCCTCGCCGGACGCGACCGGGTTGCGACCGCCCGGGCGATCGCCGACTTCGGCGTCACGCCAGGCACGGCGCGCGGGGCGGTGGTCGCACCCTCCGGCGACTTCCGCGGCGCCTTGGCCGGCGCCGCCCTAGCGGGGGCGCTCGGCGGGCCGACGGTGCTGTCGAGCAGCGACGCGCTGGACGGCGATGCACGCGGGGCGTTGGAGCGGGCGCTGGGGCCAGCACGCTCCGGGAAGACGGTGTACCTGGTCGGTGCCTTCGCTCCGGCGGTGCGTGACGCGGTCGCGAGCCTGGGCGTGCAGGCGGTCGTCCTGGGTGGTGGCGACCACGTCGCCAGCGCCGCGGCTGTCGCCCGGGCGCTGCCCAGCCGGCCATCCACGGCCCTCGTCACCACGGTCACCGACTACCCCGACGCGCTCGCCGTCTCCGCCGTCTCGGCCGTGACCGGCTGGCCCGTGCTGTACACCGATCCCGCCCAACTGTCGCAGGGCACCGCCGCCGTCCTTCAGGAGCTGGGGATCCGGCGGACCCTGGTGATCGGAGGTCCGAGGGCGGTGTCGGACGCGGTCGCCAGCCAGCTGGCCAACGTCGGCGCCCCTCCAGCGGGACGGCTGGCGGGCGCATCCCGGCTGGAGACTGCCGTCGCCGTCGCTGACTTCGCGCTCTCCAACGGCCTGACACCCGGCCACGTCCAGCTGGCGACCGCCTACAACTACCCGGACGCCCTGGCCGGCGGGGCGCTGGCCGGCGTGCTGCGCTCACCGGTGGTGCTCACCACCAGCGACCGGCTGCACCCGACACCGGCCGCGTGGCTCCGCACACACCGATCGCGGGTCGAGGCGGTCTACGTCCTGGGTGGTGCTGCAGCGGTGTCGACCGCGGTCGAGACCGGCCTGGCCGACGTGCTGCGCTAGGCCGTCCGTGACCGCACTGGCGGCTCCCGCGTCGCGCGGCGAGACGACGCCGCGGACGTCGACGCAGGGCTGACCGGTCGCCGGCGGGCGCCGCAGGTGCCGCGCGGGGCGCTGGTAGGCTCCGGCCGCGTCCGCCGTCCAGGAAGGTCGCCTCGGATGCTCGCCCCGCTGCGTCGCCCAGCGCCTGCTGTGGTGTTGGGGGCGCTGTTGGCGATCACCGCGGTGACCGCTGCCGCCACTGGAGCCGACGCGGCCGTCGAGGGGCGTGAGGTCCTCGCGGTGGAGGGCGGAGGTGGCGACCAGACCGGGGGAGGCGGCCAGACCGGGGGAGGCGACCAGACCGGGGGAGGCGGCCAGACCGGGGAAGGCGCAGGCGGCGGCGAGACCACCGGCGGCGAGACCACCGAGGGTGGTGGGGCTACCACCGAGGAAGGCGAGCTCCCCGGTCCCGACCCCGACCCCGACAACACCTTCGCGCCGACCGAGTTCACGCCGTCGTGGACCTGGTGGCTGGGGGTCATCCTCACGGTGGTCACTGTGCTGATGCTGGTGGCGTTCGGTTTCATCTACGCCACGATGGTCCGCAACCGACAGCCGGAGGGGCGCTGACCTCGTGCCGGACCCGGCGACCAACGGCCCAGCGCGACTGATCGACGAGGCGATCTCGCTGCGGACCGCCGCGGTCGTGGCCACACCCGGCCGTCGCGACCCCGCGGCCGCCGCGCAGCTGCGCTCCGCGATCGCTCGCGACACGGCGGTGGCCGACGCCGCGGCCCGGGCCTGGACCGGGCTCGGCCGCGACCTGCCCCCCACCCGGGTGCGTGTGGTGAGCCGGATGGGGTGGGTGCAGGCCAACCTGATCGGTCTGCGCGGTGCACTCCAACCGCTCGCCGAGCGTCTCCAGCGCACCGCAACCGGCCGGTGGGTCGGGAGCCAGATCCTCGGCGTGCAGCTGGGTGCGCTGCTGGGCCTGCTGTCCACCAAGGTGCTCGGCCAGTACATCCTGCCTCTGGGCGGTCCCGGACAGGCGCAGCTGGTGGTGGTCGGGCCGAACGTCTTGGAGTTGTCCGAGCGGTACGGCGCGGTCGCCGACGACGTGCGCCGTACGGTCCTGCTGCATGAGCTGGCCCACCGCCTCCAGTTCGACGGGGTGCCGTGGCTGGGCGACCACCTGCGCAGCCTGTTGGACCGCTACCTGTCGGCCACCCGGCTGGACCCATCGGCGGTCCTGGATATCATCGGGCGCCTGCCGGACGTGGTGCGGGCGCTCCGCGACGACGCGACCCTCACGCCCCTGCTGCAGCTGGTCCTGACCGACGAGCAGCGCGCCGTGGTCCACGAGGCGCAGGCGCTGATGAGCCTCCTGGAGGGCCACGGCAACGCCACGATGTACGAAGCGGCCGACGACCTGGTGATGGACTCCGACCGGGTGCGCCAGGCGCTGGAGCAACGCCGCCGGGACTTCGGCACCCGGCTGCTCACGGCGGTGACGGGTCTGGAGATGAAGCGCCGCCAGTACCTCGACGGCGAGTCGTTCGTCCGCACGGTCGTCGATCGGGTCGGCACGGCAGGACTCAACCGGGCCTTCGACGGGCCGGACGCGCTGCCGTCTCCCGCGGAGATCGCCGATCCCGACGCGTGGCTGACGCGTGTCCACGGCGGGGCGTCGCCGCGCGACTGACCGCCGCCCGGATCGCGACGCCAACGTGCGGATCGCGTCCCAGTACCGTCGGCGCGTGACCCCATCCCCACGCGGGTCCCGCGGCCGGCGGGTCCCGCCCGGCCCGCTCCCTGCCGGCCTGAACCGCCAAGCGCTGGTGGACGAGGTGACCCGCGCCCTGGCACCCCTGGAGGCGGGCGCCGCGGCGCTCGTGGCGGTGTCCGGTGGTCCGGACTCGACCGCGCTGGTGGCGCTGGCTCAGGAGGCGCGGCCAGATGTCGCTCTCACGCTCGGTCACATCCGCCACGGCCTGCGCGACGACCGCGCCGACGTCGCCGCCGTCCAGGAACTGTCCGCCGCGCTCGGGCTTGCCCTGCGGGTCTCGGAGGTCACGGTCCGTCCTTCCGGCCACGGGTTGGAGGCCGCCGCCCGCGTCGCTCGGTACGCCGCGCTGGCCCGGCTGGGCGCTGCGGTGGTCGCCGACCGGGACGGCCCGTGTTGGTTGCTGGTGGGCCACACCGCTGACGACCAGGCCGAGACGCTGCTGCTGCGCCTGGCCCGCGGCACCGGCTTGACCGGCCTGGGGGGCATGGCGCCGGTGCGCGGCCACGTCGTCCGCCCGCTGCTCCGCGTCCGACGCAGCGACGTCCGGCGGTTCGTGACATTGGAGGGTCTGCACGCGGTCGAGGATCCCACCAACCTCGACCTGGACGTGCGCCGCGTCCGGGTACGTGACCACGTCGTGCCCGGCCTGCAGGCGGTGGCCTCCGACCCGATCGGCGCTCTTGCGCGGTTGGCGGACCTGGCCCGCGTCGACGCCGGTTACCTCGAGTCGGAAGCCGCGCGGGTCGCCGCCGCGGTCGTCCGCCCCTACGGGCCTGCCCGGGCGGTGACCACCGAGGACCTGCTGGCCCTCGACCCGGCGATCGGCGGCCGCCTCGTGCGCCGCCTGCTGGGTCAGGTGCGCGCCAGCGACGTCCCGGTGACCGCCGCACACGTTGCCGCCGTCCTGGACCTCGAGGCGGGTTCGGCCGTGGACGTTCCCGGTGCCACCGTGACCCGCGGCGGTGGCTGGATCGCGGCCGTCCCTGCCGACGTGCCCCGACCGTCACCGGTCGACCTCGAGGTCCCCGGCACCGCGACCTGGTCCTGCGCCGGACTGCTGCTCCGCGCCACCGTGGCGGGGAGCGGCCCCGGTGGTCAGCTCCCGCTCAGCCTCGATCTGCCGTGGAAGCCCCCGTCCGCCGACACCGCACCGTTGGCGATCCCGCCCGGCGGCGACCCCGCGCTCGCGCAACTGGTGCTGCCGGCTGCGGTCACCGACCCCGCGCTGATCGTGCGCGGTCGTGAACCCGGCGACCGCGTCGCGACCGCTGCGGGGACCCGCAAGCTGCAGGACCTGTTCGTCGATGCCGGCGTTCCCCGCGCCGTGCGCGACCTCGTCCCGGTGGTGGTCGCAAGCGACGGGACGATCCTGTGGGTGCCCGGCGTGGTTGCGGACGCCGCGGCAGCCGCGGCCGGCCGCGAAGCCCCGGCCGTCGAGCTGGCGGTGGAGATCTGAAAGGATGATGATCGGTCCGATTACCGGGTGCGGTGAGATCATGATCGGTCGGATCACCGGACGCTGTGAAACTGTGACCCGGCCTGCGGGTCCAGCTTGGGAAGAGAATCAGGATGCGATCGAATCTCAGCAAGGGCGGCTTCGCGTTCGTGCTGGCGGCGCTGCTCGTACTCGTCTATGTCGCTCTTTGGGATGAATCAGCGGGATGTTCGCGTGTCCGCTGAGTCGATCGCCGATAGTCGATCGCCGATATCAGTATCAGTGTGAAGAAGAATGCGGCCGGATCCGCCCAGGAATCTTCATAGCGAAGGTGATCGAAGCCCTGGGAACCCGAGAGGCATATGGAACCGAACCTGTTTGCCGCGGAGGTGAGCGAAACGATCAAGGGCGACGCGAACTGGTTCGGTTCAGATTGATGTCCTTGCTCGCGTGCCCAAGGAGCCGCAGTACCAGGTCGGGGACTGTTATCTGATTGCTAGACCTGCGGGGGGAATCGCGACGACGACGAGATGTACCCTGTCGTTGCGGGGCACCGGCCCGCGGTTACCGCCGATGACGTGGCATGGTCGAAGCCGTCGCGGTTCTGGCGCTCGGCGTATCGGCGGCGGTGCTCGCCGGCCAGGCGCTGCACCGGCTGCCACCGCCTGTCGGCCCCGCGGCGTCGTACACGCCGGCCGGCTAGCCAGGAGGTGCCCGTGGAGCAGCAGGCCTACGGGGATCGGCAGACGGGGACGGTCCGGACGTTCACGACCCGGACCGAGGCCGACGTCCTCGCCATGACGCTTATCGCGCACGGCATTCCGGCCCACGTCTACGAGAGCGGTTCCCAGCACCCGTCGCTCGACTGGGTGGAGGGGATCAAAGTCGTCGTCGCGGCGGACGACCTCGAGCGAGCGCTGCAGCTGCTTGCCGGCCTTGAGGGGACGACGACGGGCTGATCCCCGCGGCGCCCGCAGGTGGGTCGGGTGTAGCCTGAACGACCATGGCCCCGGAGTCGCTGGCTGACGTGCTCGCCCACACGGGGTTCGATCTCTCCGCCGACCTGGCAGCCGACCTCGACGAGGTGCTGATCACCGGCGAGGCGATCCGCGACAAGCTCGGCGAGCTCGCCGCGGAGATCGACCGCGATTACGCCGGTCGGGACGTCCTCCTGGTCGGCATCCTCAAAGGGGCCTTCGTCCTGATCGCCGACCTGGCCCGGCATCTGAGCGTCCCGGTCAGCATCGACTTCATGGCGGTCTCGTCGTACGGGGCGTCGACCCGGACGTCCGGGGTGGTGCGGATCCTCAAGGACCTCGACATCGACATCGAGGGTCGCCACGTCCTGCTGGTCGAGGACATCGTCGACTCTGGTCTGACCCTCAACTACCTGCTACGCAATCTGCGGTCACGCCAGCCCGCCAGCCTGGAGGTGCTAGCGCTGCTGACCAAGCCGAGCCAGCGTCGGATCGACCTCCCGATCCGCTACCGCGGCTTCGAGGTCCCCGACGTGTTCGTCGTCGGGTACGGGCTGGACTACGACGAGCGGTTCCGCAACCTGCCGTTCGTGGCAACCTTGCGGTCGCAGACCAACGGCTGACTCGCACCGACGGTGTCACGCGACCGTCTCCGCGTCACGTCGGCGTCTGGACGTCGCCGAGACCCCCGCCCGCCCGCGATGCCGGTGGTAGCATCGCCACCCCGCGGGGACGTCCGCGAAGTCCGCGGGTGGACATCCGCACGGGGACTTCAACGTGAGGCACACGGGTGTCCGCCCCGGACGTGAGTGAGGGAACCCTTTGACGATGCAGCGCCTCTTCCGCGGCCCGTTCCTGTGGATCCTGGTCGTGCTTGTCGCCCTGTGGGCGACCGTCAGCATCGTCCAGCGATCGGCCGGGCCGCAGGAGATCCCCTTCTCCGCCTGGAGCCAGGCGGTCGAGCAGGGCCGTGTCCACTCGGTCGAGATCAGGTCGCAGGCCCGTGAGCTCACCGGAAAGATGACGGAGGCCGGCGGCGGGGAGCTCGAGTACCGCACCCACTTCGATCCCGACATCCACGCCGAACAGATCAGCGACCTGGCGCGCGAGCACGACGTCGAAGAGGTTACGGTCGATCCGCAGCAGACCTCAGCGGTCGTGAACTTCCTGTTCTCGATCGTGCCGTTCGTGTTCATCTTCCTGCTGTTCTTCTTCTTGATGCAGCAGATGCAGGGCGGCGGCGGCCGGGTGATGCAGTTCGGGAAGGCCAAAGCCCGGACCGTGTCCAAGGACCAGCCCAAGGTCACCTTCGCTGATGTGGCCGGCGCCGATGAGGCGGTCGAGGAGCTGCGCGAGATCAAAGAGTTCCTGGAGAACCCGCAGAAGTTCCAGGCCATGGGGGCCAAGATCCCCAAAGGCGTCCTGCTGTACGGCCCGCCGGGGACGGGCAAGACCCTGCTCGCGCGTGCCGTCGCCGGCGAGGCCGGCGTCCCGTTCTTCTCGATCTCCGGCTCCGACTTCGTCGAGATGTTCGTCGGGGTCGGTGCGGCGCGGGTCCGTGACCTGTTCGAGCAGGCGAAGGCCAACGCACCGGCCATCATCTTCATGGACGAGATCGACGCGGTCGGCCGCCACCGTGGTGCCGGCCTGGGCGGGGGCCACGACGAGCGCGAGCAGACCCTCAACCAGCTCCTGGTCGAGATGGATGGCTTCGACCCACGCGCCGGCGTGATCCTGATCGCCGCGACCAACCGGCCCGACATCCTCGACCCGGCGCTGCTGCGTCCCGGCCGCTTCGACCGCCAGATCGTCGTCGACCGCCCCGACCTCCTCGGCCGCAAGGCGATCCTGAAGGTCCACACCCGCGGCAAGCCGCTCGCCGACGACGTCGATGTGGACGTCCTGGCCCGCCAGACCCCCGGCTTCACCGGCGCCGACCTCGCCAACCTCGTCAACGAGGCCGCCCTCCTCGCCGCCCGGTTCGGGAAGCAGGAGGTCGCGATGGGCGAGCTCGAGGAGTCCATCGAGCGGGTGGTGGCCGGCCCCGAGCGCCGCACCCGATTGATGAGCGACGACGAGAAGCGCATCGTCGCCTACCACGAATCCGGCCACGCGATCGTTGGGCATGCACTCCCCAACGCCGACCCCGTCCACAAGATCTCGATCATCCCGCGGGGACGAGCACTGGGCTTCACGATGCAGCTGCCGACCGAGGACCGCTACCTGATCGCCCGCGCGGCGCTGATCGACCGCCTTGCGGTCATGCTCGGCGGACGTGTCGCTGAGGAGCTCAAGATCGGCGACGTCACCACGGGCGCCGGCGACGACCTGCAGCGCGCAACCGCCACCGCCCGTGAGATGGTCACCCAGTACGGGATGAGCGAGCGGCTGGGGCCGGTCGTGCTCGGCGAAAAGGACCACCAGCCGTTCCTCGGTCGCGACCTCGGTGGACACCAGAACTACTCAGGTGAGGTCGCCTACGAGATCGACCAGGAGGTCCGTCACCTGATCGACGAGGCGCACGACGAGGCCCTGGAGATCCTGGTCGAGAACGCCGCCGTGCTGGAGAACACCGCCGAGCGGCTCCTGGAGATCGAGACGATCGACAAGGCCGAACTCGAGGAGGTGTTCGCGCCGATCAAGAAGCGGGCGAGCCGTGCAGTCACCGCCCCCCAGGCCGCCAACGCCGGGGCGGTTCTGCAGGCCCTGCGGCGCCTCGACGGCGACGGCGCGACGACCGGCAACGGGTCCCCGTCGGCCGGGCGGACCCGCCCACCCACGGCGCATCGGGGCGGCGGGGGCTCCTGACATCGAGCGCCCAAGTATGGTGCGTCCGCTGGAGGTGGCGTGTGGATGAGCACGGCGCCGTGGACGCTGTGGACGTCGACCCACGCGACCACGCCCGGCACGCGACGGACGTCGATCGATCCGCGTCGTTCGATCACGCCAAGATCGAGCAGGCCGTCCGGCTGATCCTCGAGGCGATCGGTGAGGACCTGGACCGTGAGGGCCTGGTGGACACCCCCAGCCGGGTCGCCCGCGAACTCCACGAGCTGTGTGCGGGGCTCCGGAGCGACCCGAAGGACGTCCTGACCGTCGTGTTCGAGGAGGGACACGACGAGATGGTGATGGTGCGTGACATCCCCGTCTACAGCCTCTGCGAGCACCACCTCCTGCCGTTCCTGGGCCGCGCTCACGTGGCCTACATCCCAAACCTCAAGGGGCAGATCACCGGCGTGTCCAAGATCGTCCGACTGGTCGACACGGTGGCCAAGCGCCCGAACATCCAGGAACGGCTGACCACAACGGTCGCCGAGACCCTCGACGAGGTGCTCGACCCGCGAGGCGTGCTGGTGGTGGTCGAGGCGCGACACCTGTGCATGGAGATGCGTGGCGTGCGCAAGCCCGGCGCCGAGCTGGTCACCAGCGCGGTCCTCGGCTCGTTCCGCGACGACCTGCGGACGCGGTCCGAGGCGATGAGCTTCATCTCCGCGCGGTGACAGCCGCCAGCGGCGACGACACGCCGGTCAGGCCACTGGTGCGGATTCGTGATGCCGCTCTGACGCCCGATGGCGGGCCGATCCGCGTCACCGTCAGCCGGCTCGCGTCCCCGGAGGCGGTCGCCGATGCCTTGGCCCCGGCCGGTGCGCGCACCACGGTGGCACACGGGCGGTTGACGACCGTCACGACCACGTCGCGGCTGGTGGACGCGGTCGGGCGGGCACTTGGCCGGCCGGCCGCCGACGCGCTCGACACCGCCCTGACCGCGGCGGTCGCAGCCTGGCACGGCCCGGCACCCGACCTGCAGACACCCGCCGGCGTGATCACCTGCAGCCGCGGACCGGTCGTGGTCGGCGTCGTCAACGTCACCCCTGATTCGTTCTTCGACGGTGGCCGCCACTACGACCCGCCGATCCACCCCGGTGCGGCGATCGCCCACGGGCGGGCGCTGATCGACGCCGGCGCCGACGTGGTGGACGTCGGGGGCCAGTCGACGCGTCCCGGCTCCGAACCCGTCCCCGAAGACGTCGAACTCGACCGGGTGGTGCCGGTGGTCGAGGCGCTCGCAGCCGACGGCGCGGTGGTGTCGGTCGACACCACCAAAGCGGCCGTGGCCAGGGCAGCGGTCGGTGCCGGCGCCGCCGTGGTCAACGACGTGTCGGCCGGGGCGCTCGACCACGAGCTGGTGCCGACGGTCGCCGAGCTCGGCGTCTCGTACGTGCTGATGCACATGCAGGGCACGCCCCGCACCATGCAACGCGAGCCGACCTACACCGACGTGGTCGCCGAGGTCTTCGAGTTCCTCGCCGAGGGTCTCGAGCGGTGCGCCGCCAGGGGGATCGAGCCGACATCGGTCGTGGTCGACCCCGGCATCGGGTTCGGCAAGACGGTGGCGCACAACCTGCAGCTGCTCCGCGACGTCCGCGAGCTGACGTCGCTGGGACGCCCCGTGATGCTGGGCACGTCGCGGAAGTCCTTCCTCGGGCGGATCACCGGTGGCCTGCCCGCCGACGCGCGGCTGGAGGCGTCGATCGCGACCGCGGCACTGGCGGTGGCGCGCGGGGCGACGATCGTCCGCGTCCACGACGTCGCCGAGACCGTCCGGGCGCTGCACGCGGTGCACGCGGTGGCGACGGGGCGGTGGTCGTAAGGGCTCTGCAGCCGGCGCGTCCGCAACGCACCGCCACGGCCGCACCTACCATGCCGCCTTGATGGATCGGATCACCCTGCACGGGATCGAGGTGTGGGCCCACCACGGCATCCGGCCCGACGAACGCCGAAGTGGGCAGCCGTTCGTGGTCGACGTCACCGTGGACCTGGATCTGTCGGCGGCGGCGGTGAGCGACGACCTGTCCGACACCGTCGACTACGCCACCGTCGCCAGCGACGTCGCGGCGGCAGCGGCCGGTGGCCCCTACCACCTGCTGGAGTCGGTCGCCGGCCGGATCCTCGACGCGGTCTTGGGTCACCGGCGGGTCGCGGCGGCCGAGGTCACCGTCAACAAGCCGCATGCTCCGTTGCCGGTCCCGGCCGCCGGGGTCAGCGTGACGCTGCGCCGCACGCGGGAGCCGTGAGATTGGGACGGTGGTGGCCGTGGCGGCGGACACGGACGGCCTGCCTGAGCCTGGGCAGCAACGTCGGGGACCGGTTGGCGACGTTGCGTGTGGCCCTGGACGACCTCGACCGCCACGACGACGTGGACGTCGAGACGGTATCGGCGGTGTACGAGACCGACCCGATCACACCCCAGGGCGCGGAGCACCAGCCGCACTACCTCAACCTGGTTGCCGTGGTCACCACCACGCTCGGCCCCCGCGACCTGCTCGACCTCGCCCACCGGGTCGAGGCCGCCCACGGCCGGGACCGGGGACGGGAGGAGCGGTGGGGGCCGCGCAGCCTCGACATCGACCTGTTGCTGTACGACCACGAGGTGATCGACGATCCCGGAGTCACGGTCCCGCACCCGCGACTCACCGAGCGGGCGTTCGTCCTGGTCCCGCTGGCCGAGGTTCTCCCCGCCGGCGCAACCCTCCCTGACGGCGCGACCGTGGCCAGCCACCTGGCGCGCCTCGCCCCGATCACCGGTGTGGAGCTGTACGTGCGGCTGACCGAGGGTCCGGGCACGACCGACGAGCCGCTCAACCGACGCCCGCCGGGCCCCCCCGGGGGACCCCCGCGCCTGTCGGAGCGTCACGGCGGACCCGGCATGCCCCGCCACCGTGACCCGGGGGCGCCGTGAGCGACGCTCCGCAGGAGCGGCGCGAGAGGAGCTGTCTTGGGTCTCCTAAGACCGCGACGGAGGTGTACCCGTGAGCGACGCTCTGCAGGAGCGGCGCGAGAGGAGCGGTCTTGGGTCTCCTAAGACCGCGACGGAGGTGTACCCGTGAGCGCCGCTCTGCAGGAGCGGCGCGAGAGGAGCTGTCTTGGGTCTCCTAAGACCGCGACGGAGGTGTACCCGTGAGCGACGCTCTGCAGGAGCGGCGCGAGAGGAGCTGTCTTGGGTCTCCTAAGACCGCGACGGAGGGGTACCCGTGAACGACCGCGCCCTGCCGTGCGGCACCGTCGCGGTGGTGGGCCCCGGCCGGGTCGGGACGGTGCTCGCCGCGGCGCTCCGCCACGCCGGTCACCGCATCATCGCGGCGGCTGGTGGCAGCGAGGAGTCACGGCGACGCTTCGCCACGCGGTTCCCTGCGGTGGCCACCGCGGCTGACCTGGCGGTGGCGGCCGGGGCGGACCTCGTCGTGGTCGCCACCCCCGACGATGCCGTCGCGGACGCGGTGGCGGCCCTGGCCGGCCCAGCGGACGCCCTCGGCGAGGGCCAACGCGTCGTGCACATCGCCGGGTCGTTGGGGCTCTCGCCGCTCCGCCCCGCCCGCCTGGCCGGCGCTCGCGTGGCGGCCTGCCATCCCGCCCAGACCATTCCCAGCGCGGACGCCGACCCGGCCGTCCTGCACGGGGCCGCATGGGCGGTCACCGCCACGCCCCCCGACCGCGGCTGGGCGCGGGCGCTGGTCCGGCAGGTCGGCGGGGTCCCGGTCGACGTCGCCGACGCCCGCCGCGGGCTGTACCACGCGGCGCTGGTGATCGGATCCAACGCGGTGGGCGCCGCCGTGTCGGTCGCGCGCCAGCTCGCGCTGGCCGCTCGCATCCCCGACCCTGCGGCGTTCCTCGAGCCGCTGGTGCGAGTCAGCGTGGAGAACGCCCTTGCCCAGGGGGCCCTGGCGCTGACCGGCCCGGTGGTTCGGGGCGATGTCGGAACGCTCGGGCGGCACCTGGCACGCTTGTCCGAGGATGCCCCGGAGCTGGCCGCTGCCTACCGTGCGCTGAACCAGGTCGTGTTGCACCAGGCCCGTCCGGGGCTGGACCCGGACGTGGTGCGCGCCGTCGGCGACGTCCTGGCGGCGGGCGGGGAGGGAAGCTGAGCCGTGGCGCGCACCGCCTACACCTACGACCCACGCTTCCTGCTGCACGACGCCGGCGTCGACACGATCCGCCTGCCGACCGGACAGGTGCTCGACCCCGAACCCCGATCGGCCAGCGTGCGCATCACCCGCCGCACCGCCCAGCTCGTGGCCAACTCCGGGCTGCTCAACGACCTGGTGCAGCTCCCCGCCCGGGCAGCGACCAGCGACGAGCTGCGACTGGTCCACACCGACCGCTACGTCACCCGGGTCCGTCAGCTCGCCGCCGCCGGAGGAGGGGGCCTGGACGGAGGGTTGCGAATCGCGCACGGCACCTGGGACGCGGCCGTGCTGGCCGCCGGGACCGCGGTGGCGCTCACCGACGCGGTCCTGGATGGCATCGTCGAGCGCGCGTTCGGGCTCCTGCGGCCACCCGGCCACCACGCCAGCTGCGACCGCAGTGGAGGCGACAGCGTGTTCAACAACGCCGCGCTGGCCGCGGTACACGCCCGACGCACGCGCGCGCTGCGCCGGGTCGCGATCGTCGACTGGGACGTCCACCACGGCGCCGGTACGCAGCAGGTGTTCTGGGACGACCCTGACGTGCTGTTCGTGTGCTTGCACCAGGACGGGTGGTTCCCGGCCGGCTTCGGCGGCGCGACGCAGATCGGCGGCGCGACGCAGATCGGCGGCCCAGCGGCGCGCGGAACGACCGTCAACGTGGCGTTGCCGCCCGGGTGCGGCGACCGTGGCTACCTGCGGACCGTCGAGCGCGTTGTCGCGCCGGTGGTCCGCCAGTTCGGCCCCGATCTGCTGATCATCTCCGCCGGGCAGGACGCCAACCTCCGTGACCCGCGGGGGCGGATGCTTGTCACCACCCACGGGTTCCGCGACATGACATCGAGCCTGCGGCAGGTCGCCGCCGACGTCTGCGAGGGCAGGATCGTGGTGCTGCAGGAGGAGGCGTTCTCGCCCGAGTACGCCCCGTTCTGCACCCTGGCGGTGCTCGAGGGCACCGTGGGGGTGCGCACGGAGGTCACCGATCCGTTCCAGGGCGACAGCGAGCTCACGCAGGCCCGCGCTGAGCTGCGCAGCACGCTCGACGACGCGCTGCAGGCCACGATCGACGCGCTCAGCGATCACTGGGGACTGTGAGACGTGCGGCGGGTGACGACGGTGCCGTCCGTCCGCGCTGCGGTGGCCGCGCTCCACCAGGGCGGACAGACCGTCGGGTTCGCCGCCACCATGGGGGCGCTCCACGGCGGGCACCTGGCGCTCGTCCGCGCCGCCGCCGAGCACACCGACGCCGTCCTCGTGTCGATCTTCGTCAACCCGCTGCAGTTCGGCCCCGGTGAGGACTACCTGTCCTACCCGCGCCCCGCCGAACGCGACGAAGCGGCACTGCTCGCGTTGGGGCCTGCGACCCCTGCGGTGCTCTACACCCCCACGGTCGCTGAGATGTACCCGGGATGGCGACCGGGCAGCGACCCCGCCCTCGACACCACCGTCTCGGTGCGCGACCTGAGCGATCGCCTCGAGGGGGCGTCGCGGCCGGGCCACTTCGACGGGGTCTGCACCGTGGTCACCAAGCTGCTGCACCAGGTCCAGCCGGACGTGGCATGCTTCGGCCGGAAGGATTACCAGCAGCTGGTGATCATCCGTCGCATGGTCGCTGACCTCGACATCCCCGTGGAGGTGGTGGCCGTCCCCACCGTCCGCGAGGCGGACGGCGTCGCGATGAGCAGCCGCAACGCCTACCTGGACGTCGCCGACCGGAACGCCGCCAGGTGCCTGTCGAGGGGGCTGGCTGCGGCGGTCGAGGCCGCCCGACGCGTCCGCGATGCCGGCCAGCCACCCGACCCGGAGGTGCTGCGGCGAGCGGCGCTCGCTACCATCGCGGCGGAGCCACGCGCCCATGTGGACTACGTCGCGGTCGTCGACCCCGACACGCTCGCCCCGCCCGACGGGCCTGCCCGCGGGACAGGGACCGGCGTCTCCACAAGTGCGCGCGGCCCCGGCACGGGACGTCGCCTGCGTCAGGAACGGTTGCTGGTCGCGGTCGCGGTCCACGTGGGCCCGGCGCGTCTGATCGACAACGTGGTCGTGGGCGACCACGACGACGAGGAGCGGCTGGTCCACGCGGTCGGCGGGGCGGCGTCCGCTTGATCCGCCGGTTGTAACCTGGCGCCGCCCCGGCGCGTGGAACGACACGGAGGCCACATGCGCCGCTCCCTGATGAAGTCCAAGATCCACCGCGCGACCGTCACGCAGGCGAACCTCGACTACGTCGGCTCGATCACGATCGACGCGGCGCTGATGGCCCGCGCCGACCTGATCGCGCACGAGAAGGTCCAGGTCGTCGACGTCGACAACGGCGCGCGCCTCGAGACGTACGTGATCCCCGACAGGTCCGGGTCGGGGGTGGTCGCGCTCAACGGGCCAGCCGCACGTCTGGTACATCCCGGTGACCGCGTGATCGTGATCAGCTACGCCCAGTTCGACGAGGCAGAGGCCGTCTCGCACCGACCCACGGTCGTGTTCGTCGACGACGCCAACCGCGTCACCGCGGTCGGGCCCGAGGTCGCCGGTGCGCTGGCGTAGCTCCCCCGACGAACCCGACGCGCCGTCACCGGAGCCGGCCGAACCGGCGGGCGGGGACGCCTGGGACCGGGTGGGCGATCAACCGACCGGCGAGGTCGCCGAGCCCGCGGCCGCCCCGGTGCGGCCCCCCCGAGCCGTCGACGTCGATGGCGACGAGACCGCACGTGCCCTGCGCCGGGTGGTGGTCCGTGCGCTGGCTGAGGACCTGGGACCCCTCGGAGACCTCACGTCCCAGGCCTGCGTCCCACCGCAGCAGCATGCGACCGCGCGGGTCG
Organism: Actinomycetota bacterium; assembly: GCA_019347675.1. NCBI lineage: Bacteria > Bacillati > Actinomycetota > Actinomycetota bacterium. Next base: position 81,166 of record JAHWKW010000010.1, read on the forward strand.
TGTCCCGCCAACCCGGCGTGGTGGCCGGCGTGGCGGCGATCCGAGAGGTCTACGCGCAGGTCGACCCCCGCGTCGAGGTCGAGCTGGACGCGGCCGACGGTGACGCAGTGCAGGCCGGCGACCCGCTCGCCACCGTCCGCGGCCCGCTCCGCGCGATCCTCGCCGGTGAGGGGACAGCCCTGAACATCGTCGGACACCTGTCGGGTGTCGCCACCACCGTCCGCTCCTACGTCGATGCCGTCGCCGGGACCGGCTGCGCCATCCGTGACACGCGCCAGACGACCCCCGGCCTGCGGCTGCTGGACAAGGCCGCCGTCCGCGCCGGAGGCGGGACGAACGGACGCGTCGGCCTGCACGATGCTCTCCTGGTCAACCAGCACCACATCGCGGCGGCCGGCGGCGTGGGGCCAGCCGCCCGCGCAGCGCTCGAGCGCGCCGGGACCCGGCCCGTGCAGGTCCAGGTCACCGCAGCCGACGAGATCGAACAGGCGATCGTTGCCGGCGCCACGGAGCTGCTCCTGCGCGGCCTCACGCCCCACGACGTGCGCGTCGCCGTGGAGCGGATCGCCGGCCGCGCCCGGGTCGAGGCCAGCGGCCCGATCAGCGTCAGCGAGGTCCGCGCCTACGCTGACGCCGGCGTGGACGGCGTCGCGGTCGGTGCCCTCAGCGCCGCCGTCGGGTGGCTCGGCGTCGGGCTGGAGGTGGCGGCGGAGCCGGACGAGGGACCCGTCGGCGACAGCGACGACACCGGCGAGGACTGGCTGTTCGGACCGCCCGAGAACGGCTGAGGCAGCGTGCTCCTCGCCGTCGACGTGGGCAACTCCCAGACGGTCGTCGGGGTGTTCAACGGGGTCGATCTCGCCGAGCAGTGGCGCATCTCGACCGAGACCGTCCGCACCGCCGACGAGGTCGCTCTGATCTTCCAGGGCCTGCTCGCGTTCGCCGACCTGTCGTTCTCGCGGAACGTCCACGGGGTGGTGATCGCCTCGGTCGTCCCGACGGTCACCGAGGCGCTGCGCGAGATGGTCCAGCGCTACTTCCTGTTCGAGCCGGTCGTTGTCGAACCCGGCACGCGGACCGGCATCGCCGTCCAGGTGGACAACCCGCGCGAGGTCGGCGCCGACCGCATCGTGAACGCGGTCGCCGCGCATCAGCTGTACGGCGCCCCGTCGGTCGTGGTGGACTTCGGGACGGCGACCTCCTTCGACGTGGTCAGCCGCGACGGCAAGTTCGTCGGCGGGGCGATCGCACCCGGGGTGCAGCTGTCGTTCGACGCGCTGGTCGCCAAGGCCGCGCGCCTGCCGAAGGTGGAGATCGTCACCCCCCGCAGCGCCGTCGGGACCTCGACGGTCGCGGCCCTACAGTCGGGCGTGGTCTACGGCGCCGCCGGCGTGGTCGACGCGATCGTGGCGCGCATCCGCGGAGAGGTCGGTGGTGAGGCGACCACGGTCGCGACCGGCGGGCTCGCACCCGCCGTCCTGGAGGCGTGCACCAGCATCGACCACCACGACCCATGGCTGACCCTGAAAGGTCTGCGCCTGATCTGGGAGAGGAACACCGCGTGACCGACCAGCCTGCTGAGGACTCCCCGCAGGACGAGCGGTCGCGGCTCGACGAACTGATCGCCGGCCGTCGCGCCAAAGCTGCCAGCCTGGCCCAGCGCGGTCACGACCCGCACCCTCCCCGCTTCGCCCCGACCCACACCCTCGCCGCGGTGCGCCAGCGCTGGGGACACCTGCAAGCAGGTGAGGAGAGCGGGGCGCAGGTCACCGTCGCCGGCCGGCTGGTCGCCAAGCGCGAGATGGGGCGAGTGGCGTTCGGGGTCCTGCGCGAGGACGGCACCGACCTGCAGCTGTTCTGCCACCGCGACGTCCTCGATCAGGACGGCATGACGCTGTTCGAGGAGCTCGACGCCGGCGACTGGTTGGGGGCCGCCGGGGAGGTCGTGGTCACCCGCAAGGGGGAGCTGTCGGTCAGGCCCACCGACCTGGTCCTGCTGTCGAAGAGCCTGCGGCCACTTCCGGAGAAGTGGCACGGCCTGCGCGACGTCGAGCAGCGCTACCGGCAGCGCGAGGTCGACCTGATCGTCAACGACGACAGCCGCCGAGCGTTCGTCGTCCGTTCGGCGGTCGTGGCGGCTCTCCGCGCCGAGCTCGAGGCTCGCGGGTTCGTCGAGGTCGAGACCCCGATGCTGCACCCGATCCCCGGCGGGGCCGCCGCACGCCCGTTCGTCACCCACCACAACACGCTCGGTGTCGACCTGTTCCTGCGGATCGCCCCCGAGCTGTACCTCAAGCGTCTGGTCGCCGGCGGGTTGACCCGCGTGTTCGAGTTGAACCGCAACTTCCGCAACGAGGGGATGAGCCCGCGCCACAACCCCGAGTTCACGATGCTGGAGTGCTACCAGGCGTATGCGGACTACACCGACATGATGGCCCTGACCGAGGCGCTGCTGCGGCGCACCGCCGAGGAGGCCGTCGGGAGCCTGGACCTGGCCTACCAGGGACGGTCGCTGTCGCTGTCGACGCCGTGGCCGCGGCGGACCGTGCTTGAGCTCGCGGCCGAGTCCAGCGGTGAGGACCTGGACCACCGGATGCCGGTCGACGATGCCCGCCGCGTGTGCGACCGCCACGGTGTGGCGTGGCAGCCGGGGTGGGGCACCGGGAAGCTGATCTTCGAGCTCTACGAGACCTTGGCCGAGGGCAACCTCTGGGACCCCACCTTCGTGATCGACCACCCGATCGAGACGTCACCGTTGGCCCGCCGTCACCGCTCCAAGCCCGACGTCGTCGAGCGCTTCGAGCTGATCGTCGTCGGCCGTGAGCTCGCCAACGCCTTCAGCGAGCTGGTGGACGCCGACGATCAACGCCGGCGCTTCGAAGCGCAGGGCCAGGCGCGCGCCGCCGGCGACGAGGAAGCCATGGTGGTCGACGAGCCGTATCTGGCCGCGCTCGAGCTCGGGCTCCCGCCGACCGGCGGCCTGGGGATCGGCGTCGATCGGCTGGTCATGCTCCTGGCCGACGTCCCGAGCATCCGCGACGTGATCCTGTTCCCGACGCTGCGCCCCCACGCCTGATCTGTGACATCCACGCTGGAGCCGGCGCTGCTCGGCGGAACCTTGCGGCCCGCCGGTCGTTCTTCCTGTCGTCCCAAACGAGGCGATCTGTGACCGTGCGCTCGACCGTCGCGTTCGTGCTCGCTGCTGTCCTGACCGTCGCTGCCGCTCCCGCCGTCGGCGCCGGCGCGTCCCCCGATCCGCTGAGTGGCCTGCAGTGGGGCCTGGACCAGGTCCGCGCACCGCGAGCCTGGAGCGCCACCAGCGGAGCGGGCGTGGTCGTCGCCGTGGTCGACACCGGGGTGGACCTCGGCCATCCGGACCTCGACGGCAAGGTCGTGGGCGGCGCGACGTTCGCCGGCTGCCCCGACCAGGCAGGCGGCTGCGGGAACGGCGACTGGCTCGACGGGGAGCCCGCGTCACCTCACGAGAGCGCAGGCCACGGCACGCATGTCGCGGGCATCGTCGCGGCCGCGACCGGGAACGGACACGGGATCGCCGCGGTGGCCCCCGACGCCGGCATCCTGTCGGTGAAGGTCCTGCGCGCGGGGTCACACACGGCGACGGGTTCCGTCCAGGAGATCGCGGCGGGCGTGCGCTGGGCGGTCGACAACGGCGCCCACGTCATCAACCTCAGCCTCGGCGCCCTCCCGCTGGTCGGGCGCTCGGCCACGTTGCGCGACGCGGTCACGGAGGCGGCCGGCCGCGGGGTCGTGGTGGTCGCTGCGGCCGGCAACGACACACTGCCGCTGTGCGCCGAGCCCGCGTCCGACCCGGCGGTGATCTGTGTCGTGGCCACCGACCGTCGCGAGCAGCGCGCCATCTACTCCAGCGGGGGGCTGGACGCCGGCCTGAACGTGGTCGCCGCCCCCGGGGGTGAGCCGCTGCTGTGCAGCGAAGGCATCGTGTCGACGTGGCCGGGGCAGCTGCCGTCGAGATGCAGCCTGGATCGCGGCTACCAGTACTGGACCGGCACGTCGATGGCTGCCCCGCACGTGGCCGGTGTCGCCGCCCTGCTGCTGGCTCAGGGTCGTCCCGCGGGTGCGGTGATCGAGGTGCTGAAGGTCACCGCCCGCACGCCGCTGACCGACCAGCGCGGCGTGTACACCCCGGTGTACGGGTACGGGATCGTGGACGCCGCTGCGGCCGTCGCCGTCCCGGTGGGCCGGACACGGGTCGTGGAACGCCACGCCGGACCCGAGCGGATCGCGACCGCCGCGGCGGTGTCGCGCCGGACCCACGCCCGGGCGGGCACGGTCGTCGTGGCCCGCGCCGACGTGTACGCCGATGCGCTGGTCGGCGCCCCGCTCGCCGCGCACATCGGCGGTCCGCTGCTGTTGACCGGCCACGACCGGCTCGCCGCGGCGACCGCCGCCGAGATCGACCGTCTGGGGGCGTCGCGGGCCGTGTTGCTGGGTGGGGAGCGGGCCCTGTCGGGACAGGTCGCCCGTGACCTGGCGGCTCGCGGCCTGACGGTGCGGCGGGTGGCCGGCCCCGACCGCTACGCCACGGCGGCGGCGATTGCCGCGGAGCTGCCCCGCGGCGGGGAGGTCTTCGTCGTGGAGGGCGCCCATCCCGACCCGGCCCGAGGCTGGCCCGATGCGCTGAGCGCCTCGGGGCTGGCTGGGGCGCACCGGCGTCCGGTGCTCCTCGTCACGCGCGACAGCGTCCCGCCGCCGACGGCGCAGGCGATCGGTTCCGACCAGGACGCCACGATCGTGGGCGGCAGCGCTTCGGTCAGCGACGCGGTCGCTGGCGAGCTCGACCGGCGGGCACGCACGGTCCGACGGCTGGCGGGCCCCGACCGCTACGGCACATCGGCAGCGGTGATCCGCGAGGCCGAGGCGCGCGGGATCAGCCTGGCCACCACCTGGCTCGCGACCGGCCGGTCGTTCCCTGACGGGCTGGCGGCAGGAGCCGCAGCAGGCGGCGCAGGCGGTGTGCTGCTGCTGATCGATGGCCACGACCTGGATGCGTCACCGGCCTCGCGTGATCTGATCGGCGACCGCGCGGCCCGGTTCCGTCACGTCCTGCTGGCCGGCGGGGTCGCGGCCATCACCAGCGACACCGAGGCCCGGCTGCGCCGGCTCGTCGAGGGCTGAGCGGTGGCGACCGATCCTCTCCAAGGACGACGGCTTCGCCGCGGCGACGCCTGCTCGAGGCTCGGGTGACGCCAACGTGCTCCCCGTCCGACCGTCCCCCCGCGGGAGATGCCTGCCCCCGGCAGGCACTTGTTAGGTTGGAACCGGCCCGGCCACCGGTTTGCGAGGAGGGCGAACGGCGGCGAGGAGGGACGGTGCGCGACGATCGCTTGGATCTGCGACCCCGCGGAACATCATCCGGCGGGACGGCGTTGCACCGGACGCAACCAGCCCAGACGCTGGTGACGATCTCGCGGCACGCCTCGGCCGAGGCGGCGACGCCCGGCGCATCCAACCTGAAGCGGTGCACCGCGGGGGATAGCATCGACCGTCCGGGGACACCCATCCGCTCCGAGGGTGGCGTCTCCCCCACGACGTGGGAGTTGTAGCTCATGTTCGAACGGTTCACCGACCGGGCCCGCCGGGTGGTGGTCCTCGCCCAGGAAGAGGCGAGGATGCTCAACCACAACTACATCGGGACCGAGCACATCCTGCTGGGCCTCATCCACGAGGGCGAGGGCGTCGCGGCCAAGGCGCTCGAGTCGATGAACATCTCCCTGCAGGCCGTCCGCGAGCAGGTGCAGGACATCATCGGGCGCGGCCAGACCGCCCCGTCCGGGCACATCCCGTTCACGCCGCGTGCGAAGAAGGTCCTGGAGCTCAGCCTGCGTGAGGCCTTGCAGCTCGGCCACAACTACATCGGGACCGAGCACATCCTGCTGGGCCTGATCCGCGAAGGCGAGGGCGTCGCGGCGCAGGTGCTGCAGAAGCTGGGCGCCGACCTCAACCGTGTCCGCCAGCAGGTCATCCAGCTGCTGTCGGGCTACGCCGGTGGCGAGCCGGGCAAGGCCGGCGCCGGTGTCGGGGAGGCCAGCGGCGGCTCGCCCCAGGGATCGACGATCCTGGACCAGTTCGGTCGCAACCTCACCCAGGCGGCCCGCGAGGGCAAGCTCGACCCGGTGATCGGCCGCGAACGCGAGATCGAGCGCGTCATGCAGGTCCTGTCGCGGCGGACCAAGAACAACCCCGTCCTGATCGGAGAACCCGGGGTCGGCAAGACCGCGATCGTCGAGGGCCTCGCCCAGCGGGTCGTGTCCGGTGACGTCCCCGAGACCCTGCGCGACAAGCACCTGTACACCCTCGATCTGGGTGCGCTGGTGGCCGGGTCGCGGTACCGCGGCGACTTCGAGGAGCGCCTGAAGAAGGTCCTGAAGGAGATCACCACCCGCGGCGACATCATCCTGTTCATCGACGAGCTGCACACGCTGGTCGGGGCGGGCGCCGCGGAAGGCGCGATCGACGCGGCTTCCATCCTGAAGCCGATGCTGGCTCGCGGTGAGATCCAGACCGTCGGCGCGACCACGCTCGACGAGTACCGCAAGCACCTGGAGAAGGACGCTGCGCTGGAGCGTCGCTTCCAGCCGGTGAAGGTCGACGAGCCGGGTCTGACGCACACCATCGAGATCCTCAAGGGGCTGCGGGACCGTTACGAGGCGCACCACCGCGTGACCATCACCGACGATGCGCTGGTCGCCGCGGCGAACCTCGCCGACCGCTACATCTCCGACCGGTTCCTCCCCGACAAGGCGATCGACCTGATCGACGAGGCGGGATCGCGGCTGCGGATCCGTTCGCTGACCGCGCCCCCCGATCTCAAGGACCTCGACGGCAAGATCGACGAGGCCCGCAAAGCCAAGGAGTCCTCGATCGACGCCCAGGACTTCGAGCGCGCGGCGGCTCTGCGCGACGAGGAGAAGAAGCTGATCGAGCAGCGCCAGGCCCGGGAGAAGGAGTGGCGCTCGGAGGGCATGGACACCGTCCTCACCGTCGACGAGGAGACGATCGCCGAGGTCCTGTCCAACTGGACCGGGATCCCGGTGTTCAAGCTGACCGAGGAGGAGACCGCCAAGCTGCTGCGCATGGAGGACGAGCTGCACAAGCGGATCGTCGGCCAGGAACAGGCGGTCACGGCGGTGTCGCGTTCGATCCGCCGGACGCGCTCGGGCCTGAAGGACCCAAAGCGCCCGTCCGGGTCGTTCATCTTCCTCGGCCCCTCCGGTGTGGGGAAGACCGAGCTGGCCAAGACGCTGGCCGAGTTCCTGTTCGGGGATGAGGGCGCGCTCATCCACCTCGACATGTCCGAGTACATGGAAAAGCACACCGTGAGCCGTCTGATCGGCTCCCCGCCCGGCTACGTCGGGTACGAGGAGGGCGGTCAGCTCACCGAAGCCGTCCGGCGTCGCCCGTTCAGCGTGGTGCTGTTCGATGAGGTCGAGAAGGCCCACCCCGACGTGTTCAACACGCTGCTGCAGATCCTGGAGGACGGTCGCCTGACCGACGCCCAGGGGCACACGGTGGACTTCAAGAACACCATCCTGATCATGACGTCCAACCTCGGGACCCGTGACATCGGCGCCCCGGCGGTCGGCTTCGCCGCCAAGACCGACGAGCGCTCGCTGTACGACAAGATGAAGGCCAAGGTCGACGACGAGCTCAAGCGCCACTTCCGGCCGGAGTTCCTCAACCGGATCGATGAGGTCATCGTCTTCCACCAGCTCACCAAGGAAGAGGTGAAGAACATCGTGGACCTGATGGTCCGCCGCGTGAAGGAGCAGCTCACCAGCCGCCAGCTCGATCTGGAGCTGACCGACCAGCTCAAGGGCTGGCTCGCCGAGAAGGGGTACGACCCGCAGCTGGGTGCCCGCCCGCTCCGCCGCACCATCCAGCGGGAGGTGGAGGACCGCCTCTCCGAGGCGCTGCTCCACGGTGACTACCACGCCGGGCAGCTGATCATCGCCGACGTGGAGGACGACGAGGTCGTCTTCCGGGCCGTCGACTCGCCCGAGGCACCCGACGTGCCCCCGGTCGAGCTGGCTGCCACCGGCGGCGACGACGAGGACAAGGCCGAGTAGGTCACCGCCACGACGACGAGCGTGAGCCCCGCCCCGCCGGCGGGGCTCACGCCTTGTCACAACCGCGGCCGCGGCATGGTTCGCGTGGCCGGGCAGGACCCGGTCATCTCCCCCCCGCCCGCCGGCTCCGCCGGCGACCCCAGAGGGCGCTGTCGTGTCACAACGTGAACTGGTGGTGCTCGGCACGGCCAGCCAGGTCCCGACCCGCGACCGCAACCACAACGGCTACCTGCTGCGGTGGGACGGTGAGGGGCTGCTGTTCGACCCGGGAGAGGGCACGCAGCGCCAGTTCACGTTGGCCGGGGTCGCGCCGACGTCGGTGACCCGCATCTGTCTCACCCACCTCCACGGCGACCACTGCCTGGGGCTTCCCGGGATGCTGCAGCGCCTGTCGCTGGACCGCGTGCCGCACCCGGTCGACCTGTACTTCCCCGCGAGCGCAGCAGCGCACGTCGAACGGCTCCGCCGCGCCGCGATGTTCGAGGAAGCGATCGAGGTGCGTCCGCATCCCTGCCGGGAGGGCGCGGTGGCGACCGCCCCGCCGTTCGACCTCGTCGCCCGCCGCCTCGAGCACCGTGTGGACACGCTGGGGTGGCGGGTGGAGGAACCACCCGGCCGACGCATGCTGCCCGACCGACTCGAGGCGGCGGGTGTGCGCGGCCCGGACATCGGACGCCTGCAGCGCGAGGGGACGATCGAAGCCGGCGGGCGCCGCGTGACCGTCGAGGAGGTCAGCGAGCCGCGCCCCGGACAGCGCTTCGCGTTCGTGATGGACACGGCGCTGTGCGAGGCAGCGTTCGAGCTGGCCGCCGAGGCGGACCTGCTGGTCTGTGAGGCGACGTTCCTGTCACGCGACCAGGAGCTGGCCCGCCGCTACGGACACCTCACCGCCGCGCAGGCCGCCCGCATCGCCGCCGAGGCCGGCGCCCGCCGGCTGGTGCTGACCCATTTCTCGCAGCGGTACGCCGACGCGGACGCGTTCCACGCCGAGGCCGCACCGATCTTCCCCGACGTCGTCGTCGCGCGCGACCTCGACCGCGTCGCCGTGCCGCCCCGGCGGTGAGCGGACCGTCGTTCGTCGACGCCGTGTTGGAGTGGGGACGGCGCACTCGACGCGACCTGCCGTGGCGGCGCACCCGCGACCCGTGGGCGGTGCTGGTGGCCGAGACGATGCTGCAGCAGACCGGCGTCGCCCGGGTCGTGCCGCGCTACGTGGCCTTCCTCGAGGCGGTCCCCACCGCCGCAGCGTGCGCCGCTGCCTCGCCGGCCCGGATCGTGCGGTGCTGGGACGGCCTGGGGTACAACCGACGGGCCGTGCTGCTGCACCGGGCGGCGACCGCGATCGTCGCCGACCACGACGGGCGCGTCCCCGACGACCTGGACGCGTTGCTGGCGCTACCGGGGGTGGGACCCTACACAGCCCGCGCGGTGCTGGCCTTCGCCTTCGAACGCGACCACGGGGTCGTCGACACCAACGCCGCGCGGGTCGTGGCCCGCGCCGTCGCGGGTGAGCCGCTCGACCGCCGGCGGGTGCAGGCCATCGCCGACGCGTTGGTCCCCCCCGGACGGGCGTGGGAGTGGAACCAGTCCGTGCTCGACCTGGGGGCGACCGTGTGCACCCGGCGGGCGCCCCGCTGTGGCCGGTGCCCGACGATCGACCAGTGCGCCTGGGCAGCGACCGGGTGGGCGGCGCCTGACCCCGCCGACGGCAGTGCCGGGTCCAGCGTCCGCCAACCACCGTTCGGCGGGTCCGACCGTCAGGGCCGGGGACGGCTGGTTGCGGCGCTGCGTGGCGGCCCGCTGCCGCTCGAGCACGTCGCGGACGCTGCCGGCTGGCCCCACCACCCCGACCGGGCCCGGCGGATCTGCGATCGCCTGGTCGCCGACGGGCTCGCCGAGGTCACCGACGGGATGCTGGCGCTGCCGTCCTGACGCCGGGCCCGCCGCCGCGTCGCACCCGGCTCGTACGGTCGCGGCGCTGACGTGGCACCGTGGGAGCGAGGCAGTTGTGGTCAAGGTCCGGTCGGTTTCGCGCTGCTGTGAGTGTGGGCACGCCGAGCCGCGGTGGGTGGGGCGGTGCCCGACCTGCGGGGCGTGGGGGTCGATGTCCGAGGAGCAGCCGGTCGTCGCGCCCACAGCGCACACGCCGGTGGGGGCGGCGAACGCCGCAGCCGCGTCGGCGGCGCCGATCGCCCACGTCCCGCTGGGCGAGGTCGGAAGGATCTCGACCGGGCTCGCCGAGTTCGACCGGGTCCTCGGTGGCGGGTTGGTCCCCGGCGTCGCGGCGCTGCTCGGCGGCGAGCCGGGCATCGGCAAGTCCACCCTGCTGTTGCAGGCCGCCCAGCGCATCGCCCGCGCCGAGCGCACCGTCCTGTACATCTCGGGAGAGGAGTCCACCGGCCAGGTCCGCCTCCGCGCTGAACGGCTCGGTGCGCTCGCTCCCACGCTCCTGGTGGCGTCCGACGCGTCGCTTCCGGCGGTTGCCGCGCTCGTCGACCGTCACCGCCCCGATGTGCTGGTGCTCGACTCGCTGCAGACCCTGTCGAACCCGGCGTTGCCATCGGCGCCCGGTTCGATCGCGCAAGTCCGCGAGTGCGCCGCGGCGATCGTGCGTCTGGCGAAGCGGACGGGCACGGCGACCGTGCTGGTCGGTCACGTCACCAAGGACGGTGAGCTGGCCGGCCCGCGCGTCCTGCAGCACCTCGTCGACGTGGTGTGCGCGTTCGAAGGCGAGCGGATCCACGCGCTGCGCCTGCTGCGCGGGGTGAAGAACCGCTTCGGGGCGGCGGGCGAGGTCGGCTGCTTCGAGATGGGCAGCGACGGCCTGCGTGAGGTCCCCGACCCGTCGAAGCTGTTCCTGAGCGGGCACGACGGCGACCCGTCCGGCGTCGCTGTCACGGTTGCGGTGGAGGGTCCGCGCCCACTGACGGTCGAGGTCCAGGCCCTGGTCGTCCGCTCGACGGTGAGCGTCCCGCGCCGGCAGGCCAGCGGGATCGACGCCGCCCGGCTGCCGCTGCTGTGCGCCGTCCTGCAGCGACGCGCCGCGGTCGATCTCGCCGGGCACGACCTGTTCGCCAGCGCTGTCGGTGGCGTGCGGCTGCGCGAGCCCGCCGTCGACCTCGCGGTCTGCCTGGCGGTCGCGTCGTCGCGGCTCGACCGGCCGGTCCCGCGTTCGCTCGTCGCGGTCGGCGAGGTCGGTCTGGCCGGTGAGATCCGCCCCGCTCCCCAGCTGGCCCGTCGCCTGGGTGAGGCCGCCCGCCTCGGGTTCGGTCACGCCGTCGTCGCCTCGGGGTACGACGGGCCGGACCACGGCCTGACGCTGCACCGCGTCGGTGGGTTGAGCTCCGCGTTGGCGGTCGGGCTGGGGCGCGCCCGTTGACGCGATCGCAGTTGGCCGCGACGTCGTCGTCGGGTCCCGACGGTCCGCGTCGGCGATGTCGACGTGCGCGTGGTCGCTCGCGTCGTTGTGCGTGGTGGTCAGAAGGGCACGGGCGGGCCGCCCCGAGGATCGCCGCGGGGCTCGCTGGGCGCGCGATTCCGGGCACCGGGGTCGGTTCCGTGCGGCGGGTGACCAGGTGAGCCGGGCACGACCTGATCGACCCGGTCTCGGTGGCGGTGCCCGTCGCGGTGGATGGCCTCGGCGAGGTCGTCGAGATCCCACCCGGGCCGTCGCCGGCGACGGCCGGCCTCGGACCGGGGTGGGCGCCGCCGGTCGCGGGCGGGCTCGAGAGGGGTGCCGCGCGGCAGCGACCGGAAGCTTCGCCCCTCGCGGCTCACGGCGAACTCGGCGGTGTCGGAATCCAGGCGGGTCTTCCATCCGTGGTCGTGGATGGTGGTGTGCGACCGCTGGGACAGCCCGGCCAGGTTCAGCCCGTGGTGGTCACCGCCGCGGCGGCGCTCCCGCAGGTGGTGCAGGTGATCGATGGTCAGCGGCGAGCCGGGGAACCGGTCGCCGCGGTCGCGCACGCGCACGGCCAGGCGGGTGGCGGCAGGGATGTGCTCGGCGTGGAGCTTGCGGGACACGGCCAGGGGTTCGGCACCGTCGTAGATGACCGCGCGGATGTCGGCGTCCTTGGCGATGATCTCGGCCAGCGCGGCCGACACCGTGGGCATGCGACCGGCCAGGCCGGTCTCCAGCCAGCCCGCGACGGTCTCGGTCACCCGTGAGATGTCCAGGCTGACCACCATCGATGGGCGGGCTGGCCGCCCCGGCGAGCCGCCCATCCACTCGGTCAGGATTCGGCGCAGCCCGTCGAAGCGGGCTCGGCCCAGGCTCATCCGCCGGTCGGCACCCGCCTCGTCGCGGCCGTCGCCGTCGCCGTCCCCATCCTCGCCGGCGTCGTCGCCGTCGCCGTTGGTGTGGTCAGTGTCATGGTCGTCGCCGGCGTGGTCGTGGAGGTCGGACAGGTCGGTGGCGCGTCGCAGGGCGTTCGTGATCACGGCGGTGTCGGCCGGTGCGGCGTGACCCCAGAAGTCGGCGCTGCCGTCCAGGCAGCCCTGGATGGCCAGGAAGCTGGCGGTCTGCTGGCGCCGTTCACGCTGGCGCACGCTGGCGGCGGCCAGGGTCTCGTCCAGCGCCCGGTCGACCGCCCACAGCAGATCGTCTGGGGCGTAGCCGTCGATCCCACCGAAGCGGCGCACGCTGGCGTCGATGCGTTCGTCCAGCCACGCCCGCTGTTCGCGGTCCAGACGCTTGGCGCGTTGGGTGATGGTGCGCACCTGCCCCCACGACACCTTGCCCTCCCGGAACAGTCCCGCCAGCACCGGCATGTGGCCCAGCACATCCGAGGCGGTCAGCAGCGTGCTGAGATCCGAACCGATCAGCCGGCAGGTGTTGGCCAGCCACCACTCCAGGGGCATGCCCTCGACCTTCTCACACACCCCTGAGGCCGCCACCTTCGACGCCAACGACACCGCCGTCGCGATCGCACGCTCCGAGGCGCGGACCGCCTGCGTCAACGCCGCCAGATCACCCGTGGCCTCATCCAGGTCGTGGCGGCCGTGACCGTGCGCGGCGTCGTGGTGCTCGACACGACCGCCCTCGGCACCACCGACGTGACGTCCGTCGGCGCGCTCCATGTGCGCGTCGCCGGCCCGGTCCGTGCGGTCGTTCCTTGTGTCGTCCATGGTCGTCTCGTCCATGGTCGTCTTCTCCATGGTCGTCTTCTCCATGGTCTCATCCATGCCCACGAACGTACGTTCGGGGTGTGACATCCGCCCGCCCGACCCACTCGACGCTGGGGAAAACCGGAGACCGCGTCCGCGCAGCCTCCGGCTCTCCGGCCGGTCAGCGCCCACAACCCGGTACAGTCCGGCCGTCTTGACCGAGGTCGGCCGCTTCCGAACGTGAACGCATCGGGGACAGCATGCGTCGCATCCTGACGCTGACGCTGACGCTCGCCGTCGTGGCGTCCGGCCTCGTCCTGCCGACCACGCTCGCGGAGGCCGTGACGCGACCACGGACGCTGTACCACGAGCACCCGGTCACCTCCGCGCCGGTCGAGCCCGGGTTCCCCATCGACGACCTCGGTGTGGTGTTCGACCTGCCGGAGGGCGCCGACGCCGATCACGACCACGGTCCCGGCGACGTGCACGAGGGCGTCGCCGGGCTCGCGGCGCGTTTCCGCAACGGTGGGTGTGGGGTCCGTGGACGCCGATGACCGAGGACGGCGCGCAGGCGCCGGGACAGTGGACGGCAGCGCTCGTCTCCGGTGACGACGCCGAGGCCTACCAGATCAGGGGCCTACCGGCGTTCGCGCGCGCCGCCCGCGCCGCGGCGCTGAACACCACGGACGGCCCTCCGGAGGTCGTCGGACGTCGCCCGGCGGCGTCCGCCGACGCCGTGACGACGTGCAAGTCGCGGGCCGACTGGTCGGCGGACGAGAGCCTGCGCACGAGCGACCGCAGCTACGCCCCGGTTCAGGTGCTGACGGTCCACCACACCGCGACGCAGAACGACGACCCGGACCCGGATGCGCGCGTCCGCGCGATCTACACCTACCACGTGCGCACGAACGGGTGGGACGACATCGGCTACCAGGCGCTGATCTCCGAGGACGGGACCGTCTACGAGGGACGCTGGTCGGGCAGTGACAGCCCCTCGTGTCTCGACGCGGGCGGCACCGGGTGGGAGTTCGGGCACCGCACGACGGCGAGCACCTCCGAGATCGTGACGGGCGCCCACACCGGCGGCTACAACACCGGCAACTTCGGTGTCGCGCTGCTCGGCACGCTCACGGACGTCCCTGCGAAGGCAGCTGCCCGTGAGGCCCTCGTCGAGTACCTCGCCGAGCTGTCGGGGCGCCACGGCCTGGACCCTGAGGGAACGGTCGACTACGACAACGGGGTGAACCGCCGGACCGTGAAGACGATCTCCGGACACCGTGACTTCACGGCGACCGAGTGCCCGGGAGGCGTCTTCTACGACGACCTACCGGCGGTCAGGACGGACGTCGCCAGCCGCCTGTCGGGCTCGACGCCGGCGACGTCCACCGTGGCCGATGACGTCGCCGCGGCGGAGTCGACGGTCAGCGCGACCGTGACCGGCTCGTACCTCGACACCCATGCCGCCGGGGGCGCCGTCGAGGCGCTCACGGAGGTCGAGTCCGGTGGCAAGCCGTCGACACGCACGTCGCTGCTCGAGCACGCTTGGGACGTGAGCGTGACCGGCGGCGACACGGTGACCTTCTCCGTCGGCGCCTCCGCGACCTCGTCCGCCGAGGACTTCGCGTTCGCGTACTCCACCGACGGAGGAGCGACGTACTGGCCCCTGGTGACCGTGGCCGCTGGCACCGGCGGTGTCTCGACCGCCGCCATGCCGGCCGGCACCCGCGGGGCCGTGAAGGTCCGGGTGACCGACGCCGATCGGGCGGCGGGCAACCAGAGCCTCGACACGATCGACGTCGACCACCTCTTCATCCGGTCCGACTCCACGGTGGTCAGCGATCCTCCCCCGGCGCCCGACACGGTGACGGCATCGTCGACGGGTGCGACGACCGCCCGGGTCACGTGGACGGACGTCACCACGGAGGCCGGATACGAGGTCCAGCGGACGAGCGAGTCGGCGACCGCACCCGACGGGAGCTGGACGTCGGTCGCATCGGTCGCTGCGGACAGCACCGCGTACGACGACGGTGGGCTGCGGTCGTCGACGGCCTACTGGTACCGGGTCCGGGCCGTGAACCGCGCCGGCGCGTCGGCCTGGACGGTGTCGGACGGCGTGACGACCGCCGCCGCCGTGAGCATCGAGCTCGGCGCGAGCGGCTGGAAGACGAAGGGCGAGCACCGCGTCGACCTGTCGTGGACCGGTGCGACCGCCGTCTCCGTCCACCGCGACGATGTCCACGTCGCCGACGTCGACGGCTCGTCGTTCACGGACGTGATCGCGGCGAAGGGCAGCGCGACGTACACGCACTGGGTGTGCCTGCGCAGCGACCCGACCGTCTGCTCGAACCGGGTCACGACGACGTTCTGACGCGCGGCCCGGTCGGAGGATCTCGAGCGCGGCTTCGCATCTCCGCGGGGCGGTGCCGAACGGGCCTTACCGGTCGGTTGGTACGCTCCGCCCCGCGGCGACCGAGAGGACGAGCGTGCAGCCCCACCGGCGCGACGAGCAGTACCGCGCCGTGCTCGCCAAGCTGTCCCCGGGGACCGTGCTGCGCGAGGCCGTCCAACGGGTCATCGCTGGTCACCGCGGGGCGCTGATCGTCATCGGGATGAACTCGCAGGTCGAGCCGGTGATCTCCGGTGGCTTCGACGTGGACATCAACTGCACCGCGCAGCGCCTGTCCGAGCTGGCGAAGATGGACGGGGCGATCATCCTCTCCGACGACGGGGAGCGGATCCTGCGTGCCAACGTCCACCTGGTCCCCAACCCGTCGATCAGCACCGACGAGACCGGCACGCGCCACCGCACGGCCGAGCGCGTCGCCAGGCAGTGCAAGGTCCCGGTGATCTCGGTCAGCGAGTCGATGCGGATCGTGACCCTGTACATCAACAGCGGGAAGATCGTCCTGGAGGACGTTTCGTCGCTGCTGGTCCGGGCGAACCAGGCCCTGGCGACGCTGGAGCGGTACCGGGTTCGACTCGACGAGGGTTCCGCCTCGCTGTCAGCGCTCGAGATCGAGGACAACGTCACAGTCCGCGATGTCGTACAGGTCCTGCAGCGTGCCGAGATGGTGGTCCGCATCGCCGAGGAGATCGAGGACTACGTCGTCGAGCTCGGCAGCGAAGGTCGGCTGATCCAGCTGCAACTCGACGAACTGATGTCCCAGGTGCAAGACGAGCGCGCCCTGGTCGTGCAGGACTACCTGGCCGACCGGCGCCGCAAGCTCGAGACCGTCCTCGATGAGCTGTCTTCGCTGTCCACCGAGGAGCTCCTCGAGCTGGAACGGATCGCCAAGGCACTGGCCTACGACCCGGACGAGGTGGATCAGGCGGTGGCGCCCCGCGGCTACCGGCTGCTGACCAAGATTCCGCGGGTTCCCGACCCGGTGATCGAGAAGCTCGTCAAGCGCTTCACCAACCTGCAGGGCGTCATGGCCGCGAGCCTGGAGGACCTCGACGACGTCGAAGGAGTCGGTGCGGCACGGGCCCGGTCGATCAAGGACGGGCTGGCGCGCTTGGCCGAATCAACGCTTCTCGAACGCTACGTGTGATCCCGTTGACCCAGTGCAGCTGTTGAGGGGCTCCTGGGGCCTGTGATAGCCTGGAACGACACATCCCCGAGATCGAAGGCCCGAACCCGGTCGCGACGCCGATGGGCCGAGCTAGCCGTGACAGGGCCATGACGCATCCTCGATGTGCCCAGAGCCACCGCGGCGACGCGAGCCCAGGCCCGCGTGCCGCAGCCACGTCTAGCAAGGAGTTCCCATGGTCTTCGCCGTCGGCGACACCGTCGTCTACCCCCACCACGGCGCCGCGATCATCGAGAAGGTGGAGACCCGCGAACTGAGAGGCGAGAAGCGCGAGTACTTCGTTCTCCGCCTGACCTACGGCGACCTGACCGTCATGGTCCCTCAGGACTCGGTCGAGGAGTGCGGTGTCCGCGACGTGGTGACCAAGAAGGAGGTCGAGAAGGTCCTCGACATCCTGCGCCAGCCCGAAGGCAAGCAGGCGGGCAACTGGTCGCGGCGGTTCAAGGCCAACTACGAAAAGCTCCGCTCGGGCGACATCTACCAGGTCGCCGAGGTCCTCCGTAACCTGTGCACACGGGAGAAGGACAAGGGCCTGTCAGCGGGAGAGAAGCGCATGCTGACCAAGGCCAAGCAGATCCTGCTGTCCGAGCTCGCCGTCGCGATCAAGAAGGACGAGGAGAAGGCCGAGGAGCTGGTCAACAAGACCCTCGCCGAGGCGCAGGGCTGACCCGACCGGGACCATCACCTCACGGCAGTACCCTTACGGCCATGCGGACGCGCGAGGCCGGCGACCGAACCGACGACTCGGGTTCCACTCCGCCCGCACCGGCTGATCCCCGTCCCCCTCGGCCCCCGGGTCCACGTCGGGGCGCTCCGTGGGCGGTCGAGCTGATCCGGTTGGTGGTCGTCCTGGGTTTCACCGCCGGCGGCTTCGCCGTCGGACCCCCCGTCGATCAGCTCCTTGGTCCCGATGTCGCGCCGGTGGATCTGACGACCACCCGCCTGATCGCGTCGGTCCTGGGCGCGCTGGTCGGCTACGTCGCCGGGGGGGTCCTCGGCCGTGGGTTCCTGTCCGGCGTCGACGCCGCCGAGGCCCGTCTGCGCCGTGTCGACGCGGCCGTGTTGATCTCGGCGGTGCTGGGTGCCGCCGTCGCCGGGCTGCTGGCTGCGCTGCTGCTCACGCCGGTCCTGGTCCTGCCCTACAAGGCGGTCACGGTGCCGGCGGCGATCACCGTCGCCGCGATCGCCATGTACGTCGGTGGGCGGCTGGGGGCTGCCCGCGGCGGTGACCTGCTGCGCTTCCTGGGCGCTCGCGGTCGCATCGAGGTCACCACGCCCACCCGCGGTGGCATCACCAAGCTCGTCGACACCTCGGCGCTGATCGACGGCCGGATCCTCGAGGTCGCCCGCGGTGGCTTCCTGGAGGGCACCGTGGTCATCCCGCGCTTCGTCCTCGACGAGCTGCAGCGCCTGGCCGACACCGAGGAGCCGCGGCGGCGACGGGCCGGCCGCCGCGGCCTCGAGACCCTGCAGCGCCTCCAACACGAACAGGTCGTCGGTGTGGAGGTCACAGACGACGAGGTCGCGCAGTTCGCCGACGTCGACGCCAAGCTCGCCGCGCTCGCCCGTGAGCGGCGCGCGGCGCTGCTGACCGTCGACGCGAACCTGTCCCGTGTCGCCGAGATCTCCGGCGTGCGGGTGCTGAACCTGCACGCGCTGGCCGAGGCTCTCCGCCCGCCCGTCCTGCCCGGCGACCGCATCGAGATCAGGATCAACAAGCCGGGTCGGGAACCGGGGCAGGGCGTCGGGTACCTGCCTGACGGCACGATGGTCGTCGTCGAGCGCGCCCGCCCGCACGTCGGAGAGCAGGTGACCGCGGAGGTCGCGTCGCTGTTGCAGAACCGCAACGGGCGCATGGTCTTCGCGACCCTGCAGGACCGGTGAGCGACGCTCCGCGGGAGCGGCGCGAGAGTGGGAGGTGTACCGGTGAGCGACGCCCCGCAGGGGCGACGCGAGAGGAGCTGTCTTAGGTCTCCTAAGACCGCGACGGAGGTGTACCGGTGAGCGACGCCCCGCAGGGGCGACGCGAGAGTCGGAGGTGTGCCAGTGAGATCAGCGGCGCCCCGCAGGGGCGACGCGGAGGTGTACCGGTCAGCGGCGCCCCGCCAGCCGGCAGAAGTCCCGAGGACCGAGCCGGAACGGACCACGACCGACGCGTGGCACCGGTGAGCGAGGTCACCGCGGTCGTGGTCGCGGCCGGCCGCGGGCAGCGACTCGCTGACGCCGGCGCCGGTCGGCCCAAGGCGCTGGTCGAGGTCGACGGACGGCCGCTCCTCGATCTCACGCTCACCACCCTGCGGGCGGTCCGGGCCATCACCGCCGTCGTGGTGGTGCACCCACCGGGCGCCGGATCCGATTTCCGCGCCGTCGCCGGCAGCGACGTCGCCCTGGTCGCGGGTGGTACCAGCCGGTCAGCCAGCGTCCGTCGCGGGGTGGAGGCGCTGGTGCCGGGCAGCGAGCTGGTGGCCATCCACGACGCCGCCCGCCCGCTGGTCCCCCCGGCCGTCATCGCCGACGCGGTCGAGGCCGTGACCGGCGACGTGGTGGCGGCGGCTCCCGGTCTGCCGGTGACCGACACCTTGAAGCGGGTGGGCGCCGGCGGCGACGTGCTCGCCACGGTCGGGCGGGGCGGCCTGTGGGCGGTCCACACCCCGCAGGTGATCCGCCGCGACGTCCTGGAAACCACGCTCGACTGGGCGCGCGGTCGCGACGCCACCGACGACCTGTCCTTGGTCGAGGAAGCCATCGCCGCCGGTGCCGTGGGCGGCCGGGTTCGGCTGGTGCGGGGCGACCCGCGCGACCTGAAGGTCACCCACCCCGAGGATCTGCTGGTCGCCGTCGCGATCGTTCGTGGGACCCGCCCGTGAGGGTCGGGACTGGCTTCGACGTGCACGCCTTCGCCGACGACCGCTCGCGACCGCTGGTGCTGGCCGGGATCGAGATCCCCGGCGCGCCTGGGCTGGCCGGCCACTCGGACGCCGACGTGGTCGCGCACGCGTTCGCCGACGCCCTGTTGGGCGCCGCGGCGCTGGGCGACCTGGGCAGCCAGTTCGGGGTCGACGATCCCGCCCTGGCCGGGACCTCGTCGCTGGAGCTGCTGGCCCGCGTCGCGACACAGGTCGCGGAGGTCGGCTGGCGCATCAGCAACCTCGACTGTGTGGTCGTGGCCCAGCGTCCGCCTCTGGCGACGTTCCGCGACGCGATGCGCGTCCGGGTGGCGACCCGACTGGGCCTGCCCCACGGTGACGTCTCGGTGAAGATCACCTCGGCCGACCGCCTCGGTGCGGTCGGCCGGGCCGAGGGGATCGCGTGCCTGGCCACGTGTTGCCTCGTCCGGTCGGGTTCGGACGGCGCCCCGCCCCCCGTTTAGGCTGCGGGCGGCGCGACCGCCAGGAGCCGATGACGATCAACATCCACGACACGCTCGAACGCAGGAAGGTCCCCTTCCAACCGCGTGACGATGGCCGCGCGGCCGTGTACGTCTGCGGCCCCACCGTCTACGGCGACCCCCACATCGGTCACGGCCGCTTCGCGGTCGTGTTCGACGTCTTCCACCGCTACCTGCGCTACCGCGGCTACGACACCACGTTCGTGATGAACATCACCGACATCGACGACAAGATCATCGCGCGTGCCGCCCACGAAGGCGTGTCGGCCTTCCAGATCGGCGACCGATACGTACGGACCTGGAACCGGGCGATGGACGCGCTGGGCGTGATCCCCCCCGACGTGCAGCCACGCGCCACCGGCCACGTCGGGGAGATGCAGCGGCTGATCCAGGATCTCATCGACCGGGGTCACGCCTACGTCTCGGACGGCAACGTCCTGTTCCGGGTGCGGTCCTTCCCCGGGTACGGTCGGCTGTCACGGCGGCGGCTCGAGGACGCCCAGCAACCCGCCGACGTGGCCGAGGTCGTGAAGGAGGATCCCACGGACTTCGCGCTGTGGAAGGCCGCCAAGCCGGGCGAGCCGAGCTGGCCGTCGCCGTGGGGTGAAGGCCGGCCTGGCTGGCACATCGAGTGCTCGGCGATGGCCGCCAAGCACCTGGGGCACGGCTTCGACGTGCACGGCGGCGGGGTCGACCTGATCTTCCCCCACCACGAGAACGAGATCGCGCAGCACGAAGCGGTCTACGGGCCTCCGTTCGCCCGCTACTGGATGCACAACGGGATGCTGGAGTTCGCCGAGACCAAGATGTCCAAGAGCGTCGGGAACGTCGTCGGGATCGACGACGCGCTCGCCCGCTGGGGTCGTGGGCCGCTGCGACTGTGGTACGTGACGTCCGGGTACCGCAGCCCGCTGATGTTCAGCGAGGAGCTGATCGACGAGGCCGAGAACGCGTTCGAAAGGATCGTGACGTTCGTGCGGAACGCGCGGGCCGCGGCCGACGGCGTCGAGCCGGCCCGCGAGGCGGGGCGTCGGCACGTGGCCGCCTTCGAGGAGGCCCTCGACGACGACCTGAACCTACCCGGTGCGCTGGCTGCGCTGCACGAGGCGGTCAACGCGGGCAACGAGTGGTTCGGTCGGGCAGACGCCGGCGAACGCGACGCAAAGGCCGCGGTCCGCGGGGTGGCCGAGACCGTGGTCAGGTTGGGCGACGACGTCCTGGGGCTGGGCATCGCCGAGACGCTCCGGCCAGCCGAGGCACTCGGGCGCCGGTTCGGCCCGATGGTCGAGGAGCTCCTCCGGCGGCGCGACGCCGCCCGCTCCGAGCGCGACTTCGCGACGGCCGACGCGATCCGTGACCTGCTGGGACGGGCGGGCATCACCGTCGAGGACCGGCCGACAGGACCACGGTGGCACATCGAGCCGGACACCTTCCGCCACGATGGCGCGGAACCGCTCGCCGCTGAGGAGCAGGCCGCGGAGCTCCCCACCGCTCAGATCTGATCGATGGCGTCGCGCCGGGCGGGGCGCCGGCCGCCGCGGATCGTGCCGGGCCTGCACCCGGTCCGTGAGGTACTGCGTGCAGGCACCGACGTGGCCGAGATCCACATCGACCCGTCCCGGCGCCAGTCACCCGTCCTGGGCGAGATCCGTGACCTGGCCCGACGGTCGGGGTCCGCGGTGGTCGACAGCGACCGCCATCAGCTCGACGACCTCGCTGGCGGCGTGACCCACCAGGGTGTGGTCGCGGTGGCGGCGCCCTACCGCTACCACGACGTGGACGACGTCGTGGCGGCGGTGCCGCCACGACAGCCGCCGCTGCTCGTCGCCCTCGACGGCGTCACCGACCCGCACAACTTCGGGTCGGTCGCCCGGACCGCCGAGGCGGTCGGGGCGCACGGCCTGCTGGTCCCTGCGCGCCGGGCGGTGGGGGTCACCCCCGCTGCCGAGAAGGCCGCGGCGGGAGCGCTCGCGTACCTCCCCGTCGCACAGGTGACCAACCTGGTCCGCACCCTGACCGCGCTGGCGGTGCGTCCGGTGTGGTCGGTCGGCCTCGACACGGGCGGAGACCTGTCCATCTTCGACTGCGAGCTGCTGGCTGAACCGGTCGTCATCGTCGTCGGGGCGGAAGGACGCGGCTTGAGCCGTCTGGTGGCCGACACATGTGACCAGCTGGCGGCTGTGCCGATGCGTGGCCGGGTCGCGTCGCTCAACGCCTCGGTCGCGGCAGCCGTGGCGCTGTACGAAGCGCGGCGACGCAGGGGATGACGGTTCGCTGCCTCGGGCGTGCCTGCGAACGTCGGCCGCTGCGTGCGTGGGCGCGGCGACGCAGGGGATGACGGTTCGCTGCCTCGGGCGTGCCTGCGAACGTCGGCCGCTGCGTGCGTGGGCGCGGCTACGCTGGGGGAGCGGTCAGCGTCCGTTCGTCATCGCCCGGTCGTCGGATCGTTGCGGATACTGCGCGCGGACGTGTCGGTGGGAGGTCGCGGCGGATGGGCGATGCCCGGCTGTGGGGTCCGAACGAGCGCCGCCCTGCCGCGACCGTGCTGTCCGACGAGGACCTCGTGGACTTGGCTCGCGACGGCGACGAGCACGCCATCCGCGAGCTGATCGCCCGCTACCGGCGCTTCGCGCGCTCCAAGACCCGCTCCTACTTCCTGGTCGGTGGCGACCGTGAGGACGTCATCCAGGAGGGGATGATCGGGCTGTACAAGGCGATCCGTGACTACGTTGGCGACCACGACTCGACGTTCCGTTCCTTCGCGGAGCTGTGCATCACCCGCCAGATCCTGACGGCCATCAGGTCGGCCACGCGCCGCAAGCACGCCCCGCTCAACTCCTACGTGTCCTTCGACCGGCCCCAGTGGCTGGCGGACCAGGAGGTGGGCACGGTCGGTGACACGGTCGCGGTCGAGCCCGACGCCGATCCGGCGCGGATCCTGATCGCATCGGATGAGCGACGCGCGCTGGAGGAGACGTGTCACGGGCTGCTGTCCAGGCTCGAAGCCGCGGTGCTCGAGCTGTACGTCGACGGGCGCAGCTACCGTGAGATCGCCGACCACCTCGGCCGGCACGTGAAGGCGGTCGACAACGCCCTGCAGCGCATCAAGCGCAAGCTCGAAGACCACCTGCGTGACGGCGGCGCCGACGGTCGGCTTTGAGCTCGATGAACCGGCGCCGACCCGCAATCGAGCCGGGTGTCGGATTCGAACCGACGACATCGCGTTTACAAGACGCGTGCTCTACCACCTGAGCTAACCCGGCGAACACGGTGTGAGGGTACCGCCCGGAACCGTAGCGGTGCCGCCTAGTTGCACGCATGTGGTTCGCCCGGCATGCTCGCGCCATGACCGGGGAGGCAGCGCCGATGGGTCACCACACCGACGCCGAAGCGGACCAGCTCGACGCACGTGACCGCGCCATCCTCGATTTCGAGCGGGAGTGGTGGAAGGTCGCTGGCGCCAAGGAGGACGCGATCCGCCAGCGGTTCGACGTCTCCCCGACCCGCTACTACCAGCTCCTCAACCGTCTGATCGACGACGACGCCGCGCTGGCGTACGACCCGATGCTCGTCAAGCGGCTGCGACGGCTCCGGGCGGCCCGGCAGCGTCGGCGGGCCGCCCGCCGTCTCGGCACCGACTCGTCCGCTGACCGGTGAGCAGGCACCTCGAAGACGGCGACCGTAGCTTCGTCGCGTCCGTCGTCCGCCACCTCCTGGCCGGCGTGGCGCTGGTCGCCACGGTGGCGGCGGCGTTCTGGGGAGTCGGGCGGCTGCAGACCACGCCGACCGACGTCGAGGTCGGGACGGGAACCACGGAGGGGCCCACCGTGCAGACGCCCACCGTCACCGCCACCGAGGACGCTCCCACCATCGAGGACACGGCTGCTGTGCAGGATCCGCCCACCGCCGCGTCGCCCACCGTCACCCCGACTGACCCCGCCACGTTGCCTGCGGTCGACCCGTCGCAGGTCACCGTGCAGGTCCTCGACGCTGCCGCGGACGGTGGCAGCCGCGCCGCGCACGCCGTCCGTACCCTCCGCGAGGCCGGGTACAGGGTGGTCGCCGTCAACCGGGCGGTGCGCACCTACGCCCGGACGACGGTGTTCCACACGGCGGATGAGACCGTCGCGGCCGAAGCGGTCGCCGCGGCGCTGCCCAGTCCAGACGAGGTCATCGAGGCGAAGCCCGACAACCTGTCCGACTCCGTCAAGGTCCACGTCGTCGTCGGGACCGACTACCCCGAGCCGTGATCAGGCGGCAACCTGTGGCCGTGGGTTCTCGTCGGCCGGCCGCTGATGTGGCCGGCCGTCGGGTAGCGTCGCGTCGGCGCAAGACGGACGGGACGCGGATGTGACCGACGAGCGCGAGCGCCGGGCCCGGCTGTGGTTCTGGTGGACGTGGACGGTCATCGGGATCGTCGCGCTGCTGTACGTGGCCTGGCAGCTGTTGCAGCGACCGCTGGCGATCGCCGTCCCGCCGCTGGCGCTCGCGGTCGTGATCGTCTACGTCCTCAACCCGGTCGTGCGCAGGCTGGCCGACCGTGGCGTTCCCCGCGTGGCCAGCGCCGCGCTGGCGTACGTGGTCCTGGTCGGCGCGGTGGTCGCCGGGGTTTCGTTCCTCGTCCCGGTGATCGGCGAACAGGTCGCCGCGTTGGGCGACCGCGCTCCGGAGATGGGCCGGTCGTTGCAGGGTGCGATCAACCGCCAGCTGGACACCTTGGGGATCGACTACCGCGTCGAGCTCGGCTCCGAGTCGCTGCAGGCGCAAGAGACGGTCCGTCAGTACCTGCTCGGGCGGACCGGGACGCAGTTCGGCCAGATCCTCGCGAGCGCCGGATCGGTGGCCCGGGGCATCCTCCACGCCGCGGTGATCGTCCTGCTCGGCCCCGTGCTCGCCTTCTACCTCCTCGCCGACCTGCCCAACGTCCTGGAATCGTTGCGACGGATCATCCCGCCGGGACAGCGATCGGAGGTCGTGTCCGTCGCGGAGGGGATCATGGCGCGTGTCGGCGGCTACTTCCGCGGTCAGCTGCTGGTCGCGACCTTCGTCGGCGTGGCGACCGCCGCGGGGCTGCTGGCCGTTGGGTTGCCGTTCTGGGCACTGGTGGCGCTGATCACGGGCGTGTTCAACCTCGTCCCGCTGATCGGGCCGTTCGTCGGGGGAGCGATCGGTGTGGTGGTGGCGCTCACCGCCGGCGACGGGCTGTCACAGGCGGTCTGGGTGGTCGCGGTGATGACGGTGGTGCAGCAGGTCGACAACCACGTCGTCAGCCCCAACGTGATGTCGCGCACGGTGGAGATGCATCCGATCACCGTGATGCTCGGCCTGCTCGTCGCCGGATCGCTGTACGGCATCGTTGGCATGCTGGTGGCGGTCCCGGCGATCGCCGCCGCCAAGCTGGTGCTGTTGCACCTGCTCGCCACGCGCGCCCCGTGGGCGACCGAGGACCTGCCGCGGCCGGCGACGGCGGGGCGATCCCCACCGCAGGCGCCACGGGAGTTGCTGAGCGCCCAGCCGGCCACGGAGGCGACCGCCGAGCCCGAAGACGCCCGCACGCCCCGCTAGACCGGGTGACAGCCGGCGCGGAACGTCGTCAGGGGAGGCCGCTCCGCGACGGTCACCTCCGTCTCGCCCAGCTGCAGGTTCCCGGAGCGATCACGTTGCGGGCGACGCAGCAGCGTTGTCACCTCTCCGGTCAGCCGCCCCTCCGCGCGGAGCCGCGTCGCGGCGACGTGCAGGATCTCGGCTGCCATCGCCGACAGCGCGGCCAGCGACTGGTGGGTGTGTCGGCGCGTGCCGAGGTCGACCTGAGCGATGGCGTTCGCCCCCAACCGGGCTGCCACGTCGATCAGCAGGGCGAACTCGACCCCGTACCCGGCCACGAACGGGACCTGTTCCAGGACGCCGCGACGGCCCGCGTACTCCCCGGCCAGCGGCTGGACCAGCCCGGACAGGTGCGGCCAGAAGGCCGCCAGCAGTGGGCGGGCCACCAGCTCGGTGACCCGCCCACCACCGGTCGGATCGACCACGTCGCCGACGCGCAGCGGGCGGTCGTAGCAGGCCTTCGCCAGCGCGATCTGCGCGTCAGCCAGGAGAGGTGCGAGCAGGCCTGCCACGTACCGCACGTCGGGCGCGTGCACGTCAGCGTCGAGGAACATCACGAGGTCGCCACCGGTGACGGCGAGACCCTTCCACAGCGCATCGCCCTTCCCTCCAGGCGGGCCCGCCTCCGGCAGCACCGCCCGCTGATCGACGACCCGGGCCCCGGCTGCGGCGGCGCGTTCCTGCGTCCCGTCGGTCGAGCCGCCGTCGACCACGACGACCTCGTCGACGAGCCCGGGGACCTGTCGCGCCGCCGCGATCACCCCGGCGATGGTCCCCGCCTCATCGACCGCGGGGATCACCACGGTGACGCGGTCGCCGACGAGCCGTCGGTGCGCGGCCACCGCCGCCGGGTCGACGTCCTGCCAGCGCCACGTCAGGTGGGCGAACCAGGCGGCTGGCGCTGCCATGTCTCGCCTCCGGTCGAGGCCGTACGGACGGCCGTCCCCAGCTGCGATTTGCCAGGGACGGCCACGGATGGCACCGTACTCGTGCGGCGACGCCGCCCGGAGCGGCTCGACGCGGCATGATCCGGACGCCCATCCGGAGAGGTGGAGGGCTCGGGCCCGAAGAAGCCTCGGCAACCCCCCGCGGACGCGGCGGGAACGGTGCCAAACCCGGTCTCCTTGAGCGGCGCCTGCCGGCGCCGTGGAGTGGGACGATGGGCCGGCGGTTCGCATCCGCCTCCCCGGCCTACCCGCGGAGGCTTTGAGGTACCGGCGCCCCCACGTCCGTGGCCGACGTGAAGGACGCACGTGACCAGCTCCGAGCAGCGGCTCGTCCGCAACGTGGCCGGGCTACGGTGCCGCGAGTGCGGCAGCGAACAGCCGGTTGGCCCCAGCCACGTCTGCGGCTTCTGTTTCGGTCCGCTCGAACCCGTCTACGACGACGCCGTCGTCGCCGCGCGCGCACACCGCGACGTGATCACGGCGGGGCCGGCGACGCTGTGGCGGTACGCGCCGCTCCTGCCGATCGTCCGTGACGGGCCACTGCCCGACGACCTGGGGACCGGACTGAGCCCGCTCCGCCCCGCCCCGCGGCTCGCCGCCCGGTTGGGGCTGGGCCGGCTGTGGCTGAAGGACGACACGCGCAACCCGTCGGGTTCGTTCAAGGACCGGGTCGTGTCCGTCGCGCTGCAGGCGGCGCGCGCGTTCGGCATCGAGACGCTCGCCTGCGCGTCGACGGGGAACCTCGCCAACTCGGTGGCGGCGCACGCGGCACACGCCGGCATGGACGCGTACGTCTTCGTCCCCCACGACCTCGAGGAAGCCAAGATCGTCAGCTCCGCGGTGTACGGGGCGAACGTGGTCGCGGTGAAGGGCAGCTACGACGACGTCAACCGCCTGTGCGCGGAGGCCGCCGACGATCTGGGGTGGGGGTTCGCGAACGTCAACCTGCGCGCCTACTACGCGGAGGGGTCGAAGACGCTCGGTTTCGAGGTCGCCGAGCAGCTCGGCTGGCGCCTGCCCGACCACGTGGTCGTGCCGGTGGCGTCCGGCTCCCAGCTGACCAAGGTGCACCGCGCGTTCCGCGAGCTGGTCCGCCACGGTCTCGTCGACGATCACCCGACGCGGATCTCGGGGGCGCAAGCGGCCGGATGCAACCCGGTCGCGGCCGCGTTCAAGGCCGGCCGCGACGTCATCCGCCCGGTCAAGGCGGACACGATCGCCAAGTCGCTCGCGATCGGCAACCCCGCTGACGGCTACTACGCGGTCAACGTGGTGCGCGACACCGGCGGCGAGGTCGACGACGTCACCGACGACGAGATCCGCGACGGCATGCGACTGCTGGCCGAGACCGAAGGCATCTTCGCCGAGACCGCCGGCGGCGTCACGATCGCCACCCTGGCCAAGCTGGCCCGCAGGGGATCGGTGACCCCCGGTGAACAGGTCGTCGCGATGATCACCGGGAACGGCCTGAAGACCGTCGAGTCTCTCACCGGACACGTGGGTCCCGCGTTCCACATCGAACCGTCCCTGGACGCCTTCGGGCGCCAGCTCCGCTCGCGCGGGTGACCGGAAAGGGAACCGATGCCCGTCACCGTCCGCATCCCCAGTCCCCTGCGGAGCCTGTCCGACGGCATGTCCGAGGCGCAGGTCGACGCGACCGACGTGCGCGGTGCGATCGAACAGCTCGAGGCTGCCCACCCGGGGTTCCGCGAACGGCTGTTGGACGACGACAGCCAGCTGCGTCGCTTCGTCAACGTCTTCGTCCGGGACGAGGACGTCCGTTTCCTGAACGGCCTGGACACCCCCGTCGAGGACGGTGACGTCGTGTCGATCGTCCCTGCCGTCGCCGGAGGCTGACCGCACGCGCTCGTGCGTCCAGCGCCCATGCGTTCGTCCGATCGGCGCGGGCCTGGCAGGTTCCCCCGCCGTGGGCGCCGGCGTCGGGTCACACCGTCGCGCGTGGGGACGTGAACGGCCGACGAGCACCGCACGTTCGCGTCGCGCTGATCAGGAGCCGTCTCTTGCCTGCGATCTTCCACGTCCGCCGACTGCTGGTCGTGCTGGCCATCGTGGCGGTTGGCCCGGTCGCGCCGGCGCACGCCGACGACCCGTCGCTGTGGTTCCCACAGCAGCTGCCGGTGCAGTTCACCGACACCTGGGGAGAGGCCCGCGCGGCCGGACGGACCCACACGGGGACCGACATCATGGGCGCCCAGATGGATCAGGTCTACGCCGCCGCCTCCGGCGTGATCAGACGCGCGGCCGGCGAGGACTGCGCACCCGGTGCGTACTGCTCGTCGTTCTCGCTG
The DNA here is from genome assembly GCA_019347675.1 of Actinomycetota bacterium. Taxonomy (NCBI): domain Bacteria; kingdom Bacillati; phylum Actinomycetota; species Actinomycetota bacterium. The sequence continues at coordinate 110,218 of JAHWKW010000010.1, forward strand.
CTGATCAACGGTGACGACGGGCACAGCTACTTCTACGTGCACCTGAACAACGACACCCCGGGCCGACCACAGGGCTGCGACGGGCTCGGTGGCGCGGACGGCGCGTTCGCCCCGCGCCTGGTGGACGTCCTGGGTCGCCGCGGCACCTTGGAGGGGGTCCGCGTCGAGCGCGGGGAGCACGTGGCCTACGTGGGGTCGTCGGGCAACGCCCCGTGCGGTGTCGACCACACCCACTTCGAGATCTGGCACGGCCGGGACTGGGGCAGCCCCAAGATCAACTCCTACCCGGCCTTGCGGGCCGCGTTCGACGCCGGGCGGGTATGGGGCCCCGAGGGCGCGCCTCCGCCGCCGGGGCGGTACGACCGCGTGGCGGGCCGCAACCGCATCGAGACCGCCGTCGCGCTGTCGCAACACAGCTTCTCCACTGCCACCACGGTGGTGGTCGCGCCGGCCAACTTCCACGTCGAGCCGCTCGCCGCTGCACCGCTGGCCGCCAAGCTCGGCGGTCCGGTACTGACCGTCTGGGCGGAAGGACCCGATCCCGTGCCCCAGGCCGTCGCCGACGAGATCCGGCGGCTCGGCGCGACGCGAGCGGTGCTGGTCGGCACGCCTGAGCGCCTCTCGAGCGACGTGGAACGCGAGCTCGTCGAGGAGGCGGGGCTGGCCGCCGCCGACCTGCGTCGCATCGCGGGGAGCGACCCGTTCGAGGTGGCGGGCAACGTCGCCCGGGAGGTCCTGCAAGGAGCCAGCGGACCGGTCTCACCGCTGCTGGCTCTCGGCTCCCACAGCGACCCCAACCGGTCCTGGCCGGACGCGCTCGCCGGGAGCGTCGTCGCCGCCCGTCAGGGCGTGCCCGTGCTCCTCACCCGCGAGGACCTCCTGCCCGACGCCACCCGGCAGCTCCTGGCCCGTGCCGACGTCAGCGAGGTCCGCATCGTCGGCGGCCACGTCGCGATCGACCCCGCCGTGGAGGACGAGGTCCGCGCCCTCGGTCACGCCACCCGCCGGGTGTTCGGGCCCACCCGCCACGAGACGTCTCTGCGGCTGGCTGAGGAGCTGCTCGGCGCCGGCACGGCGACCGCGGCCGAGGTGTACGTCGCGACCGGAGGGAACTTCCCCGACGCGGTCGCTGCCGGGCCGGCGGTCGCCCGCACCGGCCACGTCCTGGTCCTGGCCGATGGAGCCGACGCTGACCTGCAGTACGAGCTGTGGCCGTGGCTGCGCGACCGGGCGACCGAGATCGAGATGGTGCACGCCGTCGGCGGGACCGCGGCGGTCAGCGACCCGGTCGTGCGCCGGGTCGCGTCGTTCGCGAACTGGGCACGGTGATATCCGACGGGGACGTGGTGGGGCGTCGTGCGACGCGCCTGCTAGGCCTGTCAGCGTGGCTGGTGGCTGACCGGCCCGTCGCCGGGCGCCACGCGATCGCCGCTGACGTAGGGTGCAGCGACCCTCGGACCGCCGGATCGGAGGCCGACCATGGCGGAGGGCCAGCAGGATGAGCCGGAGGAGGTCGAGTCCGCCTTCGAGCTGACCGTCGAGGAAGGTCAACGGCGCCTCACCCGGACGATCCCCGCTCTGGTGGGCACCGGCCTGGCCGCAGGGGTGGACGTCAGCATCGGCGTGTTCGCGCTGATGCTCGTCCTGCACAACACCGACGAGAACCTCCTGGTGGGGGCGATCGCGTTCTCGTTCGGGTTCGTCGCGCTGACCCTGGCCCGCAGCGAGCTGTTCACCGAGAACTTCCTCGTCCCGATCGCCGGGATGCTCGGGACCGAACACGGCGTGTACTCGATCCTGCGGCTGTGGACCGGCACCGCGGTGCTCAACCTCGCCGGCGGGTGGGTCGTCGCAGCCCTGGTCATCAGCGGCTTCCCGCAACTGCGTCCGACCGCGATCAAACTCGGCGAGCACTTCACGGAGCTGGGCATCGGCTGGCGGTCGTTCGCCATGGCGATGCTGGCCGGGATGATCATCACCGTCATGACGTGGATGGTGGAGTCGACCCGCTCGCGCGGTGCGCAGATCGTCGCGTCCGCTGGGGCGGGGTTCCTGCTCGCCGCCGCCGAGATCAACCACTGCATCGTGGCGTCGCTGGAGATGTTCGCCGGCCTGATCGCCGGAGCGCCCTACTCCTACCTCGACTGGCTCTCGGTGTTCGCCTGGGCGGCGCTGGGCAACATGGTCGGTGGGGTCGGGCTGGTCACCGTGATCCGGTTCGTGCAGGCCGGCAGCTCCGCACGCCGCGCCGCCGGGGGCCGCCCACCTCCGCCGCGGGAGCAGATCGAGAGCCACTGAGCCGCCCAGTGCGTGCGGTCACGCCCGGGCGCGGCGCCCGCGGGACGGATCGGGGTCGTCACGGCCGACGACCGCATCGAGCCAACGCGCGACGAGCGCGAGGCCCACGGCGCGCACGTACGGCTCACGCCGGTCCGCTTCGGACGCCAGCGCGTCGGGATCCGTCCCGGCGCGCTCGAAGCGGATGCGGTTGCGGGGCTCGCTGCACCAGGCCGCGACCTGGGCGGCGTCCACCTCGGGATGGAACTGCACCCCGTAGGACACCTCGTCGGGCGCGCGCCACGCCGCCACACCGTCCGAGCCGGTCAGCGTCACGATCGCGCCGTCCGGGAGACGCACCACCTCGTCGTCGTGGAGGAACAGTGCCGCCGCGCCGTCGGGCCAGCCGGCGAACACCGGGTCGTCGCGTCCTTCTGCGGTCCGCTCGAGCGGGACGAACCCGATCTCGGGAACGCCGCGGCCGCGGACCTCGCCGCCCAGGATCGCTCCCAGCAGCTGCACCCCCAGACAGATCCCGAACAGCGGCACGCCCCGCCTGAGAGCTGCTCGCAGCCCAGCGATCTCCCCTTCCAGCCACGGGTGGTCAGCCGCGTCGTGGACGCCCATCGATCCGCCCAGGACCACGATCCCGCGCACGTCGTCGAGGTCGGGGAACGGGGCGCCGGCCGCCACATCCACCAGCCGCCACGGTCGGGTTCCCGCGCGCGCGTCGAGGACCCGGGTCAGGGCGCTCGGCCCCGCCGTCTTCGCGTGCTGCACGACGAGCGTCTCGCCGTAGTCGTGGTCGGGTTCGGGGGGTTCGGTCATGGCCGGCCAGCGTAGTGTTCGACCGGCGCCGTGACGCCTGGTTGAGTCTCCGCGGCCCGCCCCGCCAGGGAAACAACGCCAGCGGCGCTGCGACGTCGGGAGGGAGCTTTCGGTTCGCGGGTAGCCTCCCGGTCCTGCGGGACCCAGGAGGAACCCTGCCGGTCATGGCGACGTGGTGGTTGGCGATCGCGCTGATCGCAGTGGCGCTGGGCGGCTGCGGCAACGACGGTGGCGGCGGTCGTGGCGACACCGGCAGCCACCCCACGCGGCGGACGGTCCATCTCGGCCAAGAGCCCCACGTGACGGTCCCCGACGAGCCGCCGCCTCGCGAGCTCACCGTCGATGACCTGGTGGTCGGAGACGGCCCGTCGGCAGCACCCGGCGACATCGCCACGTTCCACGACGTCGGCGTGCGCCACGCCGACGGGGAGGAGCTCGACTCGTCCTGGAACCGCGGCATCCCGGCGAGGTTCTCGCTCGCGCAGGTCCTGCCCGGGTTCGCCAAGGGCATCGCCGGGACCGACGGAATCGAGGCGATGCGCGTCGGGGGCCGGCGGGTGCTCATCCTGCCCCCGCACGAGGCCTACGGCGAGAACCCACCGGGGGGCGGGCCGGCCGACACCCTGATCTTCGTGGTCGACCTGGTGGCATTGGATGAGTGACCTCGAAGCGCTGATCCACCGGGCCGACCCCAGCCAGCTCCTTCTGGAGATCGACCGGCTGGTCGACCGTCGTGACTGGGACGGCCTCGTCGTGCTGCGTGACCGTTGCGAGGCCGCCGTCGAGCTCGGCAAGCAGCTGTGGCCGGTGGCGCAGTTCGCCGAGTACCGGCTCGCGCTCGAGGCTCCCGGACCCTACGCGGCGGCCGTGTGCCAGCCTGGTGCCGGCCGGTTCGCGCTCGGCCCGCTGACCGAGGTCGCCGGCTCCACCCACCGCTGGGATGACCTCGCCGACCACCTGCCGGCACCGTGGACGGCGGCCACGGTCGCGCAGGAGCGCGTCATCCGTGGCGAGGACCTGACCGGCGACCGCCGCGCCCACGCGGAAGAGTTCGACCTGCCACTGCGGCTGCAGCCGTGGGAACCGCCCTACCCGCTGCCCACCTACCGCCCCTACGACCGCCACGAAGGCGGCCCCGACCCGATCGACGTCGAGCACCGTCCCGCCGATTCGGTGCCGGCTCCGCCGGTCGATCTGCCCGACGTCAGGCGCGCCCTGGCCGACGTCGCCAGCGAGTGGGCGGAACGGTCCAACGGCGGCTGTCACGTCGTCACCGTCCGGGGAGAGGCGGCCGGCGCCGCTGCGGCCCTCCTCCCCGGCGCGGTGGCGATCGCCCCGTTGCCCGCCCCCGACGCCCTGGCGCAGCTGGCATGGACCGCCGCGTCGGGCGGGGCGTACGGCCGACGCCGCGGGATGGCAGCGGCCCGCTCGGCGCTGCTGTGGTTCGTCCACCGGGCGACGTCGCTGCCGTTCCCGGCCGACCTCGACGCTCTCACCGAGGCGGTCGCCGCCGACCTGGCCTGGTACCACATGGCCGGCGGTGAGGGCGACCGCGGATGGAACCTCCGGCTCGCGGTGGAGCACCGCAGCGCCGGGTGGGCCGCCGCCATCGACGCCTGGGACCGGTTCCGCGACGACGCCGACGCAGACGCCCACAGCAACCGACCGTGGTAGGCCAACCCAGCAAGGACGCCGGTGGGTGACCAGCGACCACAGCCCGACCTCGGGACGCTCCAGCGCCTCCTCGGCACCTGGCAGGGACAGGGGACCGGCCACTACCCCACCATCGATGACTTCGCCTACGTCGAACGGGTCACGTTCGAGCACCTGGGCAAGCAGTTCCTCGTCTACACGCAGCGCACCCGCCACCGCGACGACGGCCGGCCGCTGCACGCCGAGAGCGGGTTCCTGCGTCACGGCGATCCCGGCCGCGTGGAGCTGCTGATCGCCCAACCGACCGGGATCGTCGAGGTCTACCAGGGTCCGTACGACGGGACCGTGATGGACGTCCGCGCCACCACCATCGGCCTGGCTGCCACCGCCAAGCCGGTCCGTTCCGTGCGGCGCCGCTTCCAGGTCGACGGCGAGGCTCTCAGCTACGACCTGTGGATGGCTCACGGCGACACGCCCGAGACCCACCACCTGCACGCGGAGCTGCGCCGCAGCTGAGACCCACGGGTGTCCGACCGCCGGTGGGACCCACCAGCGTCCGGGGCGATCCACGTCCATGGTGGAACGGAACCACTCAACGAACCGAAGGGGTCTCCATGGCGTCCATCGCACGAGTCACCGAGCTCAGCGCCAGGTCCGAACAGAGCTTCGAGGATGCGATCGAACGCGGTATCCAGCGTGCGCAGCGCACGCTGCGAAACGTGCGCTCCGCCTGGGTGAAGGAGCAGCGTGTCGAGGTCGGCGACAACGGGATCGCGGGCTACCAGGTGAACATGCTGGTCACCTTCGAGCTGGAGGAGTGAGCAGCGGCCCCTCGCCTGACGCTGATCACGCGTGCTGACCGGCTCCTGGCGGGCGCGCGATTGGCGCGCCGGGTCGCCGCCCGCCTGATCGTGCGAGCGGGGAACCGCCGGGGCCGCACGCACGCGGCCGGTGTGGCCCAGGAGGCGCTGGGTAGCATCGGCACAAAACGCGGAGAACACTCGCACGATGGTTGACACCACCTCCTCCTCTCCCTCGACCGCCGGCGGCGACGGTTTCGGGGTGAACACCTGGCTCGTCGACGAGCTCTACGAGCAGTACCTGGCCGATCCCGACTCGCTCTCGCCGAGCTGGCAGGAGTTCTTCGAGGACTACCGCCGCGAGGACCAGCCTGATCGCGCTCGCGTCGAGACCACGGAAGCCAACGATGTGGCCACGCGCGCGCGGGCCAAGGCCGGCGCCCGTGGTGAGCCGGCCGCTGCGGCGGAAGCGTCGGTCGAGGACGCCAAGCACAAGGACGCGGCGACCCGCGGCAGCCCCGCCGAGACCGCCGAGCCGGCAGCTCGCCGCGAAGGCCGTCCGGAGCCGATCGAGGAGGAGCCGCCCCGCGAGCAACCCCCTGCCGCACCCGAGGAGCCACGAGCTGAGCGGCTCCGCGGCATCAAGGCCCGCATCGCCGAGAACATGGAGGCGAGCCTGGAGGTCCCGACCGCCACCAGCGTGCGGACGGTGCCCGCCAAGCTCCTCGAGGTCAACCGCACGATCGCGAACAACTACCTGCGCCGGGTCTACGGCGGGAAGCTGTCGTTCACGCACCTGATCGCGTACGCCGCGGTCCGCGCGCTCGACGCGGTCCCCAACATGCGGTTGGTGTTCGCGGAGGTCGACGGCAAGCCCGGTGTGGTGCGTCGCGACCACGTCAACCTCGGCCTCGCCGTCGACGTCGAACGCGGCGGGGAGCGTCTGCTGCTGGTCCCGTCGATCAAAGACGCGGACACGCTCGACTTCCAGGCGTTCCTCGACGCCTACGAGGGTCTCATCCGCAAGGTCCGCACCAACAAGCTCCAGCCGCAGGATTTCGCCGACACCACCATGACGATCACCAATCCTGGCACGATCGGGACGGTGATGTCGGTCCCCCGTCTGATGCAGGGCCAGAGCGTCATCCTGGGTGTCGGTGCGATCGACCACCCGGTCGAGTACCAGGCGGCCGACCCGCGCACGCTGGCCAAGATCGGCGTGTCCAAGCAGATCACGCTCACCTCGACCTACGACCATCGCGTGATCCAGGGAGCCGAGTCCGGCCTGTGGCTGCACCGCATCCACGACCTGCTGCTCGGCGAGGACGGCTTCTACGACGAGGTCTTCGCTGCGTTGACGATCCCGTACGAGCCAGCCCGCTGGCGCCAGGACGTCAGCCCGTTGGACTCCGACCTGGCGATGCTGGACAAGCAGGCCAACGTCGACCAGCTGGCGCACATGTACCGCGTCCGCGGTCACCTGATCGCCGACCTCGACCCGTTGGCGCAGAAGCCGCCACAGATGCACCCGGAGCTGGACCCGATCACGTACGGCCTGTCGATCTGGGATCTCGACCGTGAGTTCGTCACCAGCATCGGTGGGAACGGCACGATGCCTCTGGGGCGGATCCTGGGGCTGCTGCGTGACGCGTACTGCCGCACCGTCGGCATCGAGTACATGCACATCCAGGATCCCGACCAGAAACGCTGGATCCAGGCGCACGTCGAAGGGATCGAGTGGGATCTGCCGCCGGAGGACAAGCGCCACATCCTCCAGCGCCTCAACGCGGCAGAAGCCTTCGAGCGGTTCCTGCACACCAAGTACCTCGGGCACAAACGGTTCAGCCTCGAGGGCAGCGAGAGCTTCATCGCCCTGCTCGACGCGGTGCTCGAGCAGGCGTGCCTGTCACACATGGTGGAGGTCGTGATGGGGATGGCCCACCGCGGCCGCCTCAACGTCCTCGCCAACATCCTCGACAAGTCCTACCGCGACATCTTCAGCGAGTTCGAGGGCGACATCGACCCGCAGACGGTCCAAGGGTCCGGAGACGTCAAGTACCACGTCGGCCAGACCGGGGTGTTCCGCTCACGCGCCCGTGGTGAGGTCCGCGTCACCCTGCCGTCCAACCCGTCGCACCTGGAAGCGGTCGACCCGGTGGTCGAAGGGATGACCCGCGCCAAGCAGGACCTGATCGACGAGCCGGGGACCTTCCGGACGCTGCCGGTGCTGGTCCACGGCGACGCGGCCTTCGCCGGACAGGGCGTCGTGGCGGAGGTGTTCAACCTCAGCCAGCTCCGCGGGTACCGCACCGGCGGCACGATCCACATCGTGATCAACAACCAGTTGGGGTTCACCACCCCACCGGAGGCGGCGCGTTCGTCGGAGTACTCGACCGATATCGCCCGGGCCGTGCAGGCCCCGATCTTCCACGTCAACGGCGACGATCCCGAAGCGGTCGTGCGGGTCGCACGCTTGGCGTTCGACTACCGCCAGACCTTCCACAAGGACGTGGTGATCGACCTGGTGTGCTACCGCAGGCTCGGCCACAACGAAGCCGACGACCCCTCCTACACCCAGCCACTGATGTACTCCAAGATCGAGAACAAGCGGTCGGTGCGCAAGCAGTACACGGAGCGGCTGGTCAAGCGTGGCGACATGTCGATGGAGGACGCCGAGGAGCTCCTCGACGACTTCCAACGTCGGTTGGATGAGGCGTTCGAGAAGACCAAGGACTCTCGGCCGCCGGACGTCCCGGTGGCGCGTCAGCCCGCGCCGCCCCGGGGCGTCCTCCCACCCGTGGACACCGGCGTGAAGAAGGACGCACTCGACCGCGTCGTCGACACGATCTTCACCGAGCCTGACCACTTCACCATGCATCCCAAGCTCAAACGGCTCTTCGATCGGGCGGCGCAGCGTTACCGCGACGAGGCACGGGTGGACTGGCCCCTGGCCGAACAGCTGGCGTTCGGGTCGCTTCTGCTGGAGGGCATCTGGGTCCGTCTCGCCGGGCAGGACAGCCGCCGCGGCACGTTCTCGCAACGGCACGCCGTGCTGGTCGACTACGAGACCGGTGAGGAGCACGCTCCGCTGGCCCACCTCAGCTCCGACCAGGGCAAGTTCTTCATCTACGACTCGTTGCTGTCGGAGTACGCCGCGGTGGGCTTCGAGTACGGCTACTCGGTGGCGAACAAGGACGCGCTCACGATCTGGGAGGCCCAGTTCGGTGACTTCGTCAACGGCGGACAGATCATCATCGACCAGTTCATCGTCGCCGCCGAGGACAAGTGGGGTCAGACCTCGCCGTTGGTGCTGCTCCTGCCGCACGGCTACGAAGGTCAGGGGCCCGAGCACTCCTCCGCCCGCATCGAGCGGTTCCTGGTCCTCGCTGCGGAGGACAACATCCAGCTGGTCAACTGCACCACGGCAGTGCAGTACTTCCACCTGCTCCGCCGCCAGAAGCACCGCGACGGTCACCACAAGCCGCTGGTCGTCTTCACCCCCAAGTCCCTGCTCCGCGCCAAGCACTCGGCCTCCAACGTCGAGGAGTTCACCACAGGCCACTTCCACGAGACGCTCGACGACACCGGTGTGGCCGACCGCGGCGCGGTCGAGCGGGTCATCCTGTGCAGCGGGAAGATCGCGTACGAGGCGATGGAGCGGCGCGACACCCAGGGCGCGCCAGCCGCGATCGTCCGCGTCGAGCAGCTCTACCCCTGGCCGGGGGACCAGATCGGCGAGCTCCTCGACGGCTACCCCAACGCGTCACAGGTCATGTGGCTGCAGGAGGAACCCGACAACATGGGGCCGTGGCCGTACGTGCACTCCCGGCTGCACCGGATCCTGCGGGAACGTGACCTGGAGCTCACCCACGTCGCGCGGCCCGAGTCGGCCAGCCCAGCAACCGGCAGCCACACCGTGCACGAGCAGGAGCAGGAGCAGTTGCTGCGGCGCGCCTTCGCCCGGAGGGAGACCTAGCCGTGGAGCCCTTCGATGCCGGACGCCGGCTGCTACCCGACGAGCCCATCCTGTCGCTCGACGACTACCTCGCGCGCGGCGGGGGTCAGGGTCTGACGACGGCGCTGCAGGGCCCGCCCGACGAGGTGATCCGCGCGGTCAGCGACTCGGGTCTGCGCGGTCGTGGTGGCGCCGGGTTCCCGACCGGGATCAAGTGGAGTTCGGTCCGCAAGGCGGGTCAGGAGGATCCCGACTCCACGGTGTACATGGTGGCCAACGCCGCCGAGGGTGAGCCCGGGACCTACAAGGACCGGGCGATCATGACCACGAACCCGTACCAGTTCGTCGAAGGGGTCCTGATCGCCATGTACGCGGTCGGGGCCGAGCGCGGCTACATCGCGATCAAGAAGAAGTTCAAGGAGCAGATCCAGAAGATCGCCGACGCGGTCGGGGACGTCGCCGAGGCCGGATGGGAGGGTGCCGACCGCGTCGACCTGGTGGGCGGCCCCGACGAGTACCTGTTCGGCGAAGAGAAGGCGATGCTCGAGGTCGTCGAGGGCAAGCTGCCGATGCCGCGGCTGGTGGCCCCCTACCAGGTCGGGCTGTTCGCTTCGATGCAGAGCCCCAACCCAACGCTGGTCAACAACGTCGAGTCGTTGACCAACGTCCCCCTGATCGTGAGCAAGGGTCCCCAGTGGTTCCGCGAGGTGGGGACCGGCGAGTCGCCCGGGACGATGGTGTTCACGGTCGTCGGCGACGTCGAGTCACCCGGTGTCTACGAGCTGCCGCTGGGCACACCGCTGCGCACGCTGGTCGAGGACATCGCCGGCGCAACCGACGTCAAGGCGATCTTCGGAGGCGTCGCTCAAGCGGTGATCACCCCAGACATGCTCGACACCCCGATGGGGTTCGACTCGTTGGCGGAAGCCGGTGCCGGGCTGGGCAGCGGCGGCTTCGTGGTGTACGACTCGTCGCACTGCATCGTCCGGGTCATGGCGATGCTGTCACATTTTCTGGCGGTCGAGTCGTGTGGTCAGTGCTGGGCGTGCATGCTCGGTACGGAGACGCTCACGGACATCCTCAACCGCATCGACCGCGGGGATGGGGTGGACGATGACGTCGACGCTCTGCTGGAGCGGGCGGCGAAGGTCACTGACCAAAACCGCTGCTACCTGCCGGTCGGTGAGCAGCTGATGGTCGGGAGCACCCTGCACCGCTACGCCGAGGAGTACTCCGACCACATCGGTCGGCCATGCTGGTCGGAGCGCGAGGCGATGGTGCCCAAGATCGACAGCATCGATCTGGACACCGGCGAGGTGGTTTTCGACCAGACCTACCATCTCAAGCAACCCGACTGGACGTACGCCCAGGAGTGAACGACAACCCGTGGCTGCAGCGGCGGGTGCTCCACTACGCCCACCGCGGCGGAGCGCTCGAGGCTCCGGAGAACACCATGCGGGCGTTCCGCGCCGGGGTCCGGGCCGGCGCCGACGGGCTGGAGCTCGACGTGCGCTGCACGGCCGACGGCGTGCTGGTGGTGGCGCACGACCGTGACCTGCGCCGGGTCACCGGTCGGCCCGGGAAGGTCGATGGGCTGAGACTGTCCGACGTCCGCGAGCGGTCGGTGCTGGCAGCAGAACAGTCCGACGACACCGCGATCCCCACGTTGCGGGAGGTCCTCGACGCCTTCCCTGAGGCGTTCCTCACCCTCGACATCAAGGACACCGCCCCCCACGTCGAGCCCTACGAGGAGCCGCTGGCGGGCCTGCTCGCCGCATACGGTCGGAGCGACGACGTGATCGTCGGGTCGTTCCACCTGCCCGCCCTGCGGTCGTTCCGCGACGCCGCGCCGCAGATCAGCACGTCGCTGGCCCCTGAGGAGGTCGTGGCGCTGTGGGAGGATCGGTGGGGGCGCGACCACCCGTCGGTCCACGCGGTGCAAGTCCCGGCGACCTACGGTGACGTCGAGGTCGTCACCACCGCGTTCGTCGAACGGGCGCACCGCGCCGGCTTGGCGGTGCACGTGTGGACCGTGAACGAACCCGAAGAGATGTCACGCCTGATCCACCTCGGGGTGGACGGGTTGATCACCGACCGCCCCAGCGTCCTCGAAACGCTCCTGCACGATCGTGGCGTCGCGTACGCGTGAGCATCGTCCGTGCTCGGGTGTTCGCAGGCGGCTAGCTCGGGAGCGCGTCGGGCCCGTCGGTGTGTGCTTCGACGCAGACGACGCCGTCCGGTCCGACGGTCGCGCGGTGCTGGGTGTTCGGTTCCAGGTCGAGGCGGTCACCGGCGTTCATCTCCAGGCGACCGTCGTCGGTGTGGAAGGTGATCGATCCTTCAGCGCAGAACAGGATCTTGTGCGTCGGGTGGCTGTGTGCTCCGTACGTGTCGCCGGGGGCGTTGCTGAACGTCCGCGGAGTCAGCCCGACGCGGCCGAAACGCTGCTCGAGGTCAGCAGCGCTGACCTCGCGGCCGGCTTCGTCGCGCGTGATCGAACCTCCCATCTGCTCCTCCTGTTCGTCCGACGCTGGTCGGGCCACCGCCGGGATACGTGGACGGGGGTGTCGTCATGGGCGGTCGGCGCCACGGCTGCGTCAGACCTCGACGACGATGACCGTGATGTTGTCCACACCGCCGCGCTCGTTGGCCGCGTCGACCAGCCGCTGACAGGCGGCCTGGGGGTCGTCGGGCGCGGCGGCGATCTTGGCGATCGCGTCCTCGGGGACCATGTCGGTGAGCCCATCGGTGCACAGCAGCAGCCGGTCCCCGGGTACCAGGTCGATGTGGGTGACGTCCGGGTCGATCCCGTCCCCGGTGCCGAGCGCCTGGGTGATGCTGCCCCGACCGAACAGGCCACCGGTGGTGTGGTCCCGGGTGATCCGCCGCAGGTCCGCTTCCCGGACGAGGTAGGCGCGGCTGTCTCCGACGTGGGCCACCCACGCCTCCTCGCCGCCGTCCGTGACCCGCGCGACGACCGCTGTCGTCGCCATGCCGGCTCGGCGCTGATCGGTCGCGGCCTCGGAGCGGATCGCGTCGTCGGCTGCACGCAGAGCCGACACGAGCGCGTCCGCGGGGTCCCCGCGTGACAGGTCGTCGAGGTGGCGGTCGAGCGTCTCGACCGCGGTCCGGCTGGCCACGTCGCCAGCCGGGTGCCCGCCGAGACCGTCAGCGACCACGAAGAAGTTGTGGTCGTCGTCGACCAGAAGCGCGTCCTCGTTGCGTCCCCGGACCCGACCGATGTCGCTGGCCGCCCCGACTTGCACGACAGTTCCCTCGTTCGTCCGCATCCGTTCGACCGTACCGAGCCCGAGGTCGCTGTCGGTGGCAGGTCGGACGGTCAGCCGGCTCGAGACCGGCGCAGCACGGAACGCCGCCGGAGCGGGCGCGGAGGTCGACCTCGACAGCTACCCCCGTCCCTGTCTCCTCCTACCACGTCGGCACAGCCGGAGGGTGTCTCACGTCGGCAGGTACCCTCCGGACGCGAGCCCCCGTAGCTCAGTGGATAGAGCAGTGGTTTCCTAAACCATGCGCCGTAGGTTCGATTCCTACCGGGGGCGCGTTCCCGGCCTTCGTGACTCGGTCTCTGGGCGTCTGTCTTGCGCCTCCCGCCGTCGCCGGAACGTCCGTCGGCGATGACAGTTGGCGCATACGAGTTCGCACTTGGCGATCTCCGCCCGGAGCGTTTCGACGCTCGCCGCGGTGCGCACGACCACCGCCGCTGGGGGCGCTGTGACCCGGGATACCGCTCTGGCGGCGACCGGACGGCCAGAGCTGCGTGCGTCGGCCGCGGATCTGCGCGACCATGCGCGGAGGCGAACGAGGAGTCGGGCGTGGTCGCCGTTCTAACGGTGATCGTGGTGGTGATCGTCTCGATCCTGATCGCGCGGATCGCGACCGTCGCCTTGACGGTCACCGGCTTGTCCCGTGAGGCGGCGCGCTTCCAGGCCCGTTCGGCGCTGACCAACACCGGGTTCACAACCGGCGAGGCCGAGCGGGTGGTCGACCACCCGGTACGCCGCCGCGTCGTGATGGCCCTGATGATCGTGGGCAACGCCGGGATCGCCACGGTCATCGCCACGTTCGTGCTGTCCTTCGCCAACGTGGGACGGGGCACGGCCGCGATACGTCTGGTCGTGCTCATCGCCGGGCTGGTCGCCGTGCTGCTGGTCGCCCGGAACGAGCGGATGGATCGGATGATGACGCGGGTGATCGCGCGCATGCTCCGGCAGTACACCGACCTCGATACCCGCGACTACGCGCGGTTGCTGAAGCTGTCGGGGCCGTACGCCGTCACCGAGATGACCGTCGGGGACGAGGACTGGATCATCACTGACCAGCTGCTGGACCGTCGCCTCACCGACGAGGGGATCATCGTGCTCGGCGTGACCCGCAGAGACGGGAGCTACATCGGCGTGCCTCGCGGCGACACACCGATCCTGTCCGGTGACACCCTCATCCTCTACGGGCGCGCGCCGGAGCTCGCGGAGCTCGACACCCGCAAGGCCGGGCCCGAGGGGGACGAGGCGCACGATCGGGCGGTCGTCACCCACCGCATCTTCCTCAACGCCGAGGCGTACGGCGACCCGGCCCGCGAGGACATCCCACGTTCACCGACCGCTGCCTCCTAGCGTGGCGATCCGGCGTTGGGTCTCCTGAAGGGCGCTCAGCGCACGGTCCACCGCCCCGACCCGCTCCAGGATCCGAAGCGCCCGGGCGCGGCGGTCGGCCCCGGAAGCGCCCCGCAGGCGGCGCGCCACCTCATCGACGGGTGTTCCCGCCTCGGCGGCCTCACACAGCTCGGCGAACAGCTCGGGGACGTAGTCGCGGGCGCTGTGGGGGATCCGGGCCGTGGCCGTCTGCTCATGCCAGCGCAGCAGCGGCTCGAGCGCCTCATCGGAGGCGCTCACCGCGGCCTGGGGTTCATCAGCTGATCGACCGGCGCGTAGGCGTCGCTGAGCACGGGCGCGTCGCCCACGAACCGGTCGATCGCGTGACCCGTCACGGCCGCTTCGTCGTCGCCCCGGCGGGTGTTCCGCTCCAGGATCGGGTCGACGGGGATCGGTGCGTCGGAGCCCACCACGATGAAGTTGCCGCCGTCCTGGTGACGCAACCGCGGGGGAGGGGCCAGCACGGCCACGTGCTCGAACACCTGACGCATCGTCGCGACCTCGGCCCGGGCGAACGCGTTCGGCGGGTAGTCGATGAGGTTCATGGCGTACACCCCTCCAGGTCTCAGCCGTGCGGCGATCTCCTCGAGGAACTCCCGGGTGGTCAGGTGCCAGGGGACGGTCAGGCCACCGAACGCGTCGCCGATCACCAGGTCGAACGCCCCCTCAGGCAGCTGCGGGAGCGTCACCCGCGCGTCACCCACCCGGATGTCCAGCCCGGGCTGTGGTTCCAGACCCAGCTGCTCTCGGGCGACCTGAACCAGGACCGCGTCGAGTTCCAGGACGACGTTGGTGGACCCCGGCCGGGTCGCCGCCAGGTAGCGCGGCATGGTGAACCCGCCCCCGCCCACGTGCAGGGCGTCGATCGGTTGCCCCGGTGGGGCGATCGCCGCGGCCACGTCGCTCAAGGTCTGGGCGTAGGTGAACTCCAGGTGGGTGGCGTCGTCGACGTCGACGAAGCTGTGGCGGACGGTGTCCAGCAGCAGCAGTCGCCGCGACGGGTCGCCCGGCTCGGCGACGACGCGCGCGCAGAAGTAGGGGCTCTCGTACTCGCAGGTTCCCAACGTCGCCGCCGTCGACGCGGCGGCCAGCCCGGCCAGCGCCATCAACCCGGCCACGTGGGCACGGTCGGGGCGGAGCACCACCCACAGGACCACACCGACCGCGACGAGCCCGCCACCGACCGACAGCACGATCGCACGGCTGGGTAGCTGGGCGATCAGCAGGAACCCCGTCATGAACGTGCCGACGATCGCGCCGGCGGTGCCGAGCGCGGCGAGCCGCCCCACCACCGTGCCGGTGTCGCCGAGGTCGTCGAGCTGGAGCTTCACCACCGCGGGGGTGACCGCGCTGAGCACCGCAGCCGGCGCGAAGAACCCGATCAGCGCCAGCGCGACCACGCCGACGGGCCCGCCGCCGCGCAGCGCAGCGCTCTGGCCGAGCACCGCGATCGCGGTCGGGGCGATCAGACCCAGCACCCCGCCGGCGCCGACCAGCGGGCCGAGCAGCAGTCGCGGGTCGATGCGGTCGGCCGCGCGTCCCCCGAGCCAGCTACCCAGCGAGATCCCCGCGAGGACCGTCCCGATGATCGCGGTGTAGGTCTCCAGCGTCACCCCCACGTACGGGGCGAGGAGCCGGCCGGCGAGGATCTCCAGGACCAGGACCGAACCCGACGCGACGAACACCAGCAGACCGGCGGCGACGGGGGACATGGCGGGACGGTACCCGCCCGCGCAGCGCTCTCACCGCGGTCGCGGCCCCGCGTCGCCACGGTGCGTCGGTACCCTCGCCGCGATCTGGTGGGTCCCCGACCAGCGGGCTGGTGTGGCCGAGTACATCTACGTGATGAAGGGCCTGTCGAAGGTCGTCCCGCCTGGCCGGGCGATCCTCGACGACATCTGGCTGTCGTTCCTGCCCGGCGCGAAGATCGGCGTGATCGGACCCAACGGTGCCGGCAAGTCGACCCTGCTGAGGATCATGGCCGGGCAGGACCCCGACTTCGAGGGCGAGGCGTGGCTCGCCGACGGCTACACCGTCGGGTTCCTGTCCCAGGAGCCCCGCCTCGATCCCGGCAAGGACGTCCGCGGCAACATCCTCGATGGTGTGGCCGACGCCGCCGCGCTGGTCGAACGCTTCCACGCGCTGAGCGCCCGGATGGCCGAACCGCTCGACGACGGCGAGATGCAGCGCGTCTACGACGAGTTCGCCGAGGTCCAGGACGCCATCGACGCGGCCGGCGCCTGGGACCTGGACCGCACGCTCGAGATCGCGATGGACGCGCTGCGGGTCCCGCCCGGCGACACCGACGTGTCCACCCTGTCGGGTGGCGAGCGCCGGCGCGTGGCGCTGTGTCGTCTGCTTCTGTCCAAGCCGGACCTGCTGCTCCTCGACGAGCCCACCAACCACCTCGACGCACAGAGCGTCGCATGGCTCGAGCGACACCTGCAGGAGTACCCGGGGACGGTCGTGGCGGTCACCCACGACCGCTACTTCCTCGACAACGTCGCCGGATGGATGCTGGAGCTGGACCGGGGCAAGGGCTACCCCTACCGCGGCAACTACTCGGGATGGCTCGATCAGAAACGCCAACGGCTCGCTCAGGAGGAGAAGCACGAGTCGACCCGCCAGCAGACGCTGGCACGCGAGCTGGAGTGGGTGCGCCAGTCACCCAAGGCGCGGCAGGCCAAGAGCAAGGCCCGCATCCAGGCCTACGAGAGCCTGCTGGCGCGGTCGCCCGCCGAGCGGGTCGGGACCGCCGAGATCGTGATCCCCGACGGTCCCCGCCTCGGTGACGTCGTGGTCGAGGCGGAGCACGTCTGGAAGGGGTACGGCGACCGGCTCCTGATCGAGGACATCACGTTCTCGCTTCCGCCGGGAGGGATCGTCGGGGTGGTGGGTCCCAACGGGGCCGGGAAGACGACCTTGTTCCAGATGATCGTCGGGGACGACAAGCCCGACGCCGGCGAGATCCGCGTCGGCGAGACGGTGCAGCTCGCGTACGTCGACCAGCACCGTGATGCCCTCGACCCCGACCGGACGGTGTTCGAGGAGATCTCGGGCGGCCACGAGCTGCTCGACGTCGGGGGGCGTGAGCTCAACGCCCGGTCGTACGTGGCGACGTTCAACTTCCGCGGGGCGGAGCAGCAGAAGAAGGTCGGCAGGTGCTCCGGCGGGGAACGCAACCGCATCCACATGGCCAGGCTGCTGCGCAGCGGCGGGAACCTGATCCTCCTCGACGAGCCGACCAACGACCTGGACGTGGACACGTTGCGGGCACTGGAAGAGGCGCTGTTGGCCTTCGCGGGATGCGCGATGATCATCAGCCACGACCGGTGGTTCCTCGACCGGGTGGCCACCCACATCCTCGCGTTCGAGGGCGACAGCCAGGCCGTGTGGTACCCGGGTGGGTACAGCGACTACGCGCAGGACCGCCGTCGGCGCCTGGGTGCTGACGCCGACCAGCCACACCGCATCACCTACAAGCCACTCCGCCGCCGCGAGGGCTGAAACGGCCGCCGCCAACCGGCGTCCGTGGCCGCCGCGGCGATCGCTCTTCGACCGGGCTGGGGCGGCCGGGACCCCACCGACCGCTGCCTACACTCCGAGCGACGCCACCCGCCGGAGACGCCCCGTGGATCTGCTCGCTGAACGCCTCGACGAGGTGCTGATCCGGGAGGTGCTCACGGCGGGGCTGTCGCGGGGCGGGGACTTCGCCGAGCTGTACGCCGAGCACAAGCGGGGACGGGCACTGCGGCTGGAGGATCGGCGGGTCGAGGAGCTGACCTCGTCGCTGGACCTGGGGGCCGGCATCCGGGTCATCCGCGGCGGCCGCACCGCATACGCCTACACCAACGTGCTCGACCGCGAGTCGCTGCTGGAGGCGGCGCGGGTCGCGGCGGCGGGCGCGCAGGGTGAAGCCACCCGCTCCGTGGACGACCTGACCCGGCCCGACCGCCGCGTCGACCATCCGGTCCGCATCGACCCGTTCGAGGCCGACAAGGAGGACCTGGTCGCGTTGGCGGTCCGGGCCGACGAGGCGGCCCGCGACGTCTCGGGTGACGTCAGGCAGGTGATCGTGACCTACCTCGACGGCACCACCGACGTGCTGATCGCCAACAGCGAGGGGCGTCTGGTCGACGACCACCGCACCCGGACGCGTTTGGCCACACAGGTCGTGGCTGCCCGCGACGACGTGATCCAGACCGGGTTCGAGGGGCCGGGTGCCAGCGCCGGACACGAGATGTTCGACAGCCACCGCCCCGAGGACGTCGCTCGAGCCGCGGCCCGACAGGCGGTCGCCATGCTCGACAGTCGTCCTGCACCCAGTGGCGAGATGCCGGTCGTGCTGTGGCGCGGCGACGGCGGGGTCTTGTTCCACGAGGCGTGCGGGCACGGGCTCGAGGCCGACATCGTGGCCAAGGAGGCCAGCGTCTACGCCGGCCGCCGCGGCGAGAGGATCGGGAGCGATCTGCTGTCGGGCGTCGATGACGCCACCGTCCAGAACGGGTGGGGGTCGTACGCGTTCGACGACGAGGGCACGCCGGCGCAACGGACCATCCTGTTCGACGAAGGCATCCTGGTCGACTACCTCAGCGACCACCGCAGCTCCCGCAAGCTCGACCTCCCTGTCACCGGGAACGGCCGTCGCCAGTCCTACGCCCACGTGCCGATCCCGCGGATGACGAACTCGTACATCGTGTCGGGCGACGCTGACCCCGACGAGGTGATCGCCAGCCTCGACCGCGGCGTGCTGTGCAAGGGGCTGGGTGGTGGCCAGGTCAACCCGGCGACCGGCGACTTCGTGTTCGGCATGACCGAGGCGTACCTGGTCGAGGGGGGTGAGATCCGTCACGCCGTCCGCGGAGCCAACCTGGTCGGCAACGGACCCGAGACCCTGCGGCGGATCGACGCGGTCGGGACCGACTTCGCGCAGCGCCAGGGCATCTGCGGCAAGGACGGTCAGGGTGTTCCGGTGGCGTTCGGGACACCCACCTTGCGCATCGCCCGGATCACGGTGGGGGGGACCGCATGAGCGGGGCGGAACTGGCCGACCTCGCCCACCGCGTGGTGGATCGGGCCAGCGGCGATGAGGAGGTCGAAGCGTTCGCGCTGCGCAAGGTCGAGACCGAGGTCGAAGCGCTCCGGGGCGAGGTGGACGCGCTGTCGTCCGCGGAGACGCGGGGGGTGGGGGTCCGGGTGATCCTCGACGGCCGCCAAGGGTACGCCTCGACCGCCATGGTGACCGACGAGGCCCTCGCCACGGCACTCGACGAAGCGCGCAGCAACGCGGCGGTTGCCACCCCCGACGAGGCCAACGTCCTCCCCGACCCCCAGACACCGCCGGACGTGGGAGACCTGACCCGGCCGGGCTTCCTGGACGTTCCCGTGGATCGCAAGATCCAGCTGGCGCTGGACCTCGAACGGGCCGCCACCGCCGCCGACCCGCGGGTGCGCGGCGTCGACATGGCCAAGTACGGCGATGCCTACGTCGAGGTGGCGTTGGTGTCGACGCGCGGTGTGGAGAGCGCCGCAGCGCGGACCGACGCGTGGGCGTTCGTGCTGCCGCTGGCGTCCCAGGACGACGAGACACAGACGGGGATGGGACTCACGATCGGACGTGCCCCTGGCGAGCTCGACGTGGACGGCGCCGGCCGGGAAGGCGCCGAGCGGGCGGTGCGGCTGCTGGGCGCGACCAAGCCGACGAGCCGCAAAGCTGCGGTGGTGTTCGATCCTCACGCCACCGCGGCGTTCCTGGGCGTACTGGCCCGGGCGCTGTCGGCGGAGGCGGTGTTGAAGGGCCGGTCCTTGTTCGCCGACCGGCTCGGCGATCACGTGGCCGGTGAGGCGCTGACGCTGGTCGACGACGGGCTGCGACCCGACGGGCCCGCCACCGCCCCGTGGGACGCCGAAGGCGTGCCGCACCAGACCACCGTGGTGATCGAACATGGGGTGCTGCGATCGTTGCTGCACAACACCTGGACCGCGCACCGGTCCGGCGACTCCACACGGTCGACCGGGAACGCCTCCCGCGGCAGCTTCAAGAGCTCTCCGGGGGTGGCTCCGACCAACCTGCACCTGTCACCGGGCGACGCGGACCCGTCGCGGATCCTCGCCGACGCCGGGGACGCGGTGTACGTCCAGGAGGTCGTCGGACTCCACTCCGGGGCGAACCCGATCAGCGGGGACTTCTCGGTGGGGGTGACCGGCCTGGCGGTGCGTGGCGGGGAGCTCGCCGAACCGTTCCGGGAGGCCACCGTCGCGTCCACCATCGTGGAGGTGCTCCGCTCGATCACCGCGGTCGGGAGCGACCTGCGGTTCTTCCCGTTCGGCGGGGCGCTGGGCGGATCGACCGTGCTGGTCAGCGAGATGGCGGTCAGCGGCCGCTGATGACACGCGTGACGCTCCGCCGGCCGCGTGCGGAGGACCGCGACGAGTTCGTCGACCTGGCGCGCGCCAGCCGCGACCTGCACAACCCGTGGGTCACCGCCCCGGTCAACGCCCGCGAGTTCGACACGTACCTGATACGTGCCGAGGCAGACGACACCGACTGCAACCTGGTGTGCCTGCGCGACAGCGGGGCGATCACGGGCGTGTTCAACCTCAGCCAGATCGTCCACGGCATGTCGCGAAGCACCTACGTCGGCTTCTACGCCTTCGCACCGTTCGCCGGCCAGGGCTACATGACCGAGGGGCTGCGACTGGTCCTGGACCGGGTCTTCGATGAGCTGTCGCTGCACCGGATCGAGGCCAACATCCAACCCGACAACATCGCCTCCAAGCGGCTGGTGGCCCGGTGCGAGTTCCGCTACGAGGGCTTCTCCCCGCGGTATCTGTACATCGCCGGGGGGTGGCGGGACCACGAGCGCTGGGCGATCACGGTCGACGAACGTCCCGGCGCGACACACCGCTGACCGGTCGAGGGACGGTCGCCGGTGCTCCCGCTCGTCGCCGCGCCGTCACAGGCGGCTGGCGGGCCCCAACCACAGGAACCCGGCCGCGACGACCGCCGCGAGGAACACCAGGTAGCGGCTGAAACCGATCAGGTCCTCGGTGGTCACCAGCCGCAGCAGGTAGTGGATCGCCCAGTAGCCGGACACGGCCGCGGCGAGCGCGCCGACCACGACCTGCGCGGGGGAGAAGTCGCCGATCTCCCCCGCGACGAGTGTGGGGACCTCCACGATCGCCGCACCGGCGACGGCCGGGATGCTCAGCAGGAACGAGAACCGCGCCGCCGCTTCACGGGTCAGGCCGCGGAACATCCCAGCCGCGATCGTCGAACCCGACCGCGAGATCCCGGGCAGCAGCGCGGCGGCCTGCGCCACGCCGATCACCACGGCGTCCACGAGCTCCACCGTGGTCTCGTCCCGTCCGGGATCCAGCGACGCCGGGATGTCGTCGTCGTCCTGGACCCCGGAGGGGATGCGCTGACGCGCCCGCCGGCGGCGGGCCACCTCGGCGCTGTACAGCAGCGCGGCGGTGACCAGGAAGAACCCCGCGACCGCCAGCGGCTGGCCGAAGACATCCTCGATGTGGCCCTCCATTGTCACACCGACCGCCGCGGCCGGTACCGACCCGACCCCCAACAGTCCGATGGTGCGGCGCGCTCGCGGCACCTCGCCGGCTTCCACCACCCCGATCCCGACCGCCCGGGTCGCCAGGTACCACAGATCCGCCGCGAAGTACCCCACCACTGCGATCAGCGTCCCGATGTGCAGGGCGACGTCGAAGGCGAGCTGCGGCTGGCGCCACCCCAGCAGGTACGGGACGATCACCAGGTGCCCCGACGACGACACCGGAAGGAACTCGGTCAGGCCCTGGACCACTCCCAGGACGACGGCGCGGAGCAAGAAGGGGTCCTTTCACGCAAGGAGTTCCGGGGAGGCTCGCGGGAGCGTACTGACCCCGCGCCGAGACAGATGCGGAGGCTGATGCGGTCAATGCCCGGTCGGTAGCGTGCGGCCCCGTTCGCCGGCCCAACCGGCCAGCGGGGAGGGGCGGTGGCGGCGCGGGTCGAGGTGACGGCGCTCACGTGGGTCGCGGTCCGGTTGCTGCTGCTTGCGGTCGGCGCGTCGGCGGCGGTGGACGGTCGTGTCGGTGCCGCGGAGAAGGCGGTTTTCCGGCAGGTCAACCGTCTACCGGCCGCGGTCGGAACGGTGCTGCTGGTGGTGATGCAGGTGGGCAGCATCTGCCGGCTGACGTCCTCGGTGGGGCCGGCGCCGGGCTGGTGGTCGCGTCGACCTGGTCGAAGGTCATCCGCCGGCGGGGAGCACCGCGACCGTGAGCTGCCCGAACGCTCCCGCGCCGGCCACGGCGGCGGCCTCCTCGCGTTCGACCTCGAGCCACACCGTGTCGCCGTCGACGCTGAGGACGCGCGCGCTCGTCGCGAGCCGGACCCCGCCACCGTCGGGGGTTGCCGTCAGCACGTCCACCCGTTGGGCGGCCGTGACCGCGACTCCCGGCAGCGCCACCGGCACGGCGACCCGGCCGGGTGGGAGCGTGGCGGCGAGCCCGCTATCCGCCAGGTGCGCAGACGTCAGCAGGTTCCCAGCCGGCAGGCCGACCGCAAGGACCCGCCCGGCCGCGTCGGCGCCATCGCGGGGCGCGGACGGTGGAACGAGACGGGCCGGCCAGGTGGCGGGGCGCAGGTCCGAGGCCTGCAGCGTCCGTCCGGCCGACAGGTCATGGGTTGCGACCAGCACCGGCACCGCGGGACCCCACGGCGAGCGGGCGGCCCCGTGACCGGCCAGCGCGACGATCACGACCACCGCGGCACCCGTGACGGCCATCCGTGCCCGCGGCGACGCGGTGGCCCATCGCTGGCTCACCCGGTCCAGCGCCGGGGGGAACGCCGGTGGCGGCCCGTCCAGGAGGCGACGCAGCACGGCAAGCGGTCCGGTGGTGCGGCCCATGCCGACAGCTGAGCACGGCCCCGCGGTCGCTGGCGATCGTCAGCGTGCGTGGCCTGTGGACTGCCCGTGCGGCTCAACTCCGTGACTCGCGTGCGCTGCCCGTCAGTATGGTCCCGGGTCCCTTCCTCAGGAGCCGCCCGTGGACTGGAAGGTCTTCGCGACCGTGTTCGGCGCCGTCTTCCTGGCGGAGTTGGGCGACAAGACGCAGCTCGCGATCGTGTCGTTCGTCGGTTCGGGAATGGGCCGCTTCACCGTGCTGGCGGCGGCGGCGCTGGCGCTCGTCGCCTCGACCGCACTGGCCGTGGCGGTCGGCGTGGCGCTCCTTCGGGTCATCCCTGGCGACTGGCTACGGCTGGCGGCGGCCATCCTGTTCATCGCAGTGGGGATCGCGGTCGGCGTGGAGGCCGTCGGCGAGATCCGGGCCTGAACGCCGACGACGTGCCGTGCCGTCTGCGTGCGTCGAGATCCGGGACTGAACGCCGACGACGTGCCGTGCCGTCTGCGTGCGGTGAGATCCGGGACTGAACGCCGACGACGTGCCGTGCCGTCTGCGTGCGTCAGGCGCTCTGCTTCTCACCGCCGCTCGACGACTCCCCCGTCTGGGCCTTGTTGCCCTCCGAGGCCGTCGCCTTTTTGGAGGCGCCATCCTTGGAGGCGCCATCCTTCGAGGCGCCATCCTTCGAGGCGCTGTCCGCCTTGGAGTCGCCTTCCGCCTGGGAGTCGCCTTCCGCCTGGGAGGCCTTGGGCTCGCCACCGGAGGACCTCGCGTAGTCCTTGATGTGCCAACCCGACCCCTTGAAGACGATGCCCGCAGCGCTGAAGACCTTCCGGAGCCGGCCGTGGCAGGCGGGGCACTGGGTCAAGGCGTCGTCGCGGAAGGACTGCACCACCTCGAGGTGCTCGCCGCAGTCACGGCACGCGTACTCGTACGTCGGCATGTCGCATAACTCCTCGCTACGGGCCTGGCCGCGCCAACGGCTCGCACACCAGACAGCCGGCGGTCGCACACCCAGCTTGGCATCGCCTGCACCGAGTGCCAACCGCTGGCGAGCATGCGATGTTCCCACGGTCGACTCAAGCGACCACCGGCCGGATGCGGATGACGCCCTCCTCGGTGACCACGACATCGACCAGCTCGTCGTGCGGCGAGCTCGGAACCTCGGCGACCAGCTGGCAGGCGAAGCAGAACCCGATCCGTGTGATGTCGCGCGGAAGGGCCGCCAGCAGCCGGTCGTAGTGGCCGCCGCCTTGCCCGAGCCGGCCGCCGAACCGATCGAACGCCACCCCTGGGACCACGATCGCGGCCACGGCCGCAGGGTCGACCGCCGGTCCCAACGGCTCGCGGACGCCCCGGTACCCGGTCGACAGTGCATCCAGGTCGGGGGTCGCGACCAGGACGAGCTCGGTGGCCTCGACCCGCGGCAGGGCGATCGACGCCCCGCGTCGCAGCAGCGTTCGCGCGGCCGGGAGCGGGTCGGCCTCGTCACCCAACGGGGCGTAGAACGCCACCAAACGCCGACCCGTCACCTCCGGCAGCTCGAGCAGGTGGCGAGCAGCATCGGCGGAGGCGCGGGCGCGTTCGGTGGGGACCAGCTCGGCGCGACGGATGCGGCGGTCGCGGCGCAGCTCACGCTTGCGCCTGGTGACCTCCTCCACCGTCACGTCGGCGTCCTCCCGGCACTTGCCCGCCGAGAATCGTAAGGTGCGGCCTCCGACCGAGGAGACCGGGTGAGCCTGAGGATCCGGCTGACCGTGTACTTCAGCATCATCGTGATGCTGCCGTTGACGGTCGCTGCGGTCACCGCCCGTGCGGTGCTGATCCGCGAGCTCGAGACCCGCGCCATCGACCAGCTGACGCTGGGTTTGCAGAGCGTCCTCGAGCAGGTTGAGCTGGTCCGGGAGCGGGCCGGCGATCTCGCTGAGGACCTCGCAGCGCGGGAGCGGGCGCTGGGTGCGGCGTTGAGCGACGGCGACGCCGCCGCGGTCCGTGCCGCGGTCCAGAGCGCGTTCGGCGGGCGTGGTCGCGCCGACGTCGTCGTGGTGACCGACGAGGGCGGGGCGGTGCTGGCCGCTCGCACCGAGCCGGCCCAGGTCCTCGCCGACGTCGCGATCCCCGACGAAGCCACGCTGGCAGCGGCGGCCACGCAGGGGCGGACCACCCCGTTCGTCCTGGGCAGGGCCAGGACGGTCGAGGACGCCGGTGGGCGCACCCTGGGTCGGATCCTCGCGGGGCGTTGGGTGGATCGACGCCTCGCCGAGGAGCTGAGCGGCTCCCGGTTCGACCTGACGTTGTTCGTGGACGGACAGCCGGTCGCGACCACGACCGGGGCCGACCTGGCCGACGCCGATGGTGGGCGAAGCCCCGCGGAGACTGTTGCCGCCACGCTCGACCGTCAGATCGTGCAGTCGGTCGCGGTCGACGACTGGAGCATCGTGGCCAGCACCTCGTGGGAGCCGATCGGTGCGGCGCGGCGGTGGGTGACGTTGGCGACGATCGTGATCCTGGCGGTCGTGGCCTTGACGGCCGCGGCGCTGGGTTGGCTCGTCGCGCAGGTCGTCGTCCAACCGGTCCGAGAGCTGGCCGCGGCGGCCCGCGACGTGGCTTCTGGCGACCTCGACCGCCGCATCGACGTCCGAGGTCGCGACGAGCTCGCGGTCCTCGGCGCAGCGTTCAACGCGATGACCGACAACCTGCGCGGGCAGGTCCAGGAGCTGGAGCGCTCGCGCGACGCGCTGCAGGACTCCCTGGACCGCCTCGGTCAGACCCTGTCGTCGACGCTCGACCTCAACCGGACGCTGGCGGCCGTGGTGGAGGCGGCCAGCGCAGCGCTGACCGCCGAGCGGGCCGCGCTGTTCATGCTGGCGCCCGGCCGGAGCGAGCTCTACGTCAAGGTCGCCAGGGGGCTGGCCCCGGACGAGGTCGACCGCACGTTCGCGATGGGCTCCGGGGTGGTGGGGTGGGTGGCGCAGACCGCGTCGGTGGTGCGATTGCCCCAGGACGGCGACCAGGTGCCCGCCCCCGATCCCGGTGAGCCGACCGCGGACGCGTTGCTCGCCGTGCCCCTGTTCAGCCCCGATCTCGGCCAGCTGATCGGCGTCCTGGTGCTCTACGACCGGGCTGACGGGGCGCCATTCGACGCCGCCGACCTGTACACGCTGCGGTCGTTCGCGGCGCAGGCGTCGGTCGCGATCGAGAACGTCCGCCTGCACCAGGCGACCCAGCAGGCGTCCATCACCGACGGCCTCACCGGGCTGTGGAACCTGAGGTACTTCCGCCAGCGGGCGGAGGAGGAGGTCGAGCGGGCCGCGCGCTTCGGGCACGACCTCGCCATGATCATCCTGGACATCGACCGCTTCAAAGCCGTCAACGACCGCTACGGCCACCCGGTCGGCGACGTGGTCCTGGTCGAGGTCGCACAGCGCGTTTCGGCGCAGGTCCGCGAGGTCGACACCGTGGCGCGCTACGGCGGGGAGGAGTTCGTCCTGGTCCTGCCCGAGACCGATCTCCAGGGCGCCACGCGCACTGCCGAACGGATCCGACAGGCGGTCGCCGCGTCACCCGTGGAGACGGAAGCGGGTGATCTCTGGGTGACGGTCTCGTTGGGTGTGGTGGCGACGCGGGGATCGGAGCGCTCCGTCGACGAGCTGCTCCGCGCGGCCGACCAGGCGATGTACGCGGCGAAGCAGGCGGGACGCGACCGGGTCGTCACCGCCGACGAGGTCCCGCCACGGGTGGCGTCCGAGACGGCGTGAGCGCCGCGCAGGGGCCGCCCGGTCAGGTCGGAACCGGCGGGGATGCGCTGCTCGCCCCTACGCTCACGGGTCGAAACCGTCGAGGAGCCCCCGTGAGCGACGATCACGCGGCCGTTGGCGTCCGCAAAGCTGTCCTGCCCGCAGCCGGGTACGGCACCCGTTTCCTGCCGGTCACCAAGGCGCAGCCCAAGGAGACCCTGCCGGTGCTGGACCGGCCGGCGATCCAGTACATGGTCGAGGAGGCCGTCCAGGCTGGCCTGGACGACGTCCTGGTCGTCACCGGGCGGAACAAGCAGGCGATCGCCGACCATTTCGACCGCAACCCCGAGCTCGAGGACGTGCTGCGCGGCAAGGGCAAGGAAGACGAGCGAGCGGAGGTCATCCGCCTGGCTGAGCTCACCAACATGCACTACGTCCGTCAGACGCAACAGCTCGGGCTCGGCCACGCTGTCCTGCAGGCGCGCCAGCACGTCGGGGACGCGCCGTTCGCCGTACTACTCGGTGACGACATCGTCGACCCCGACGAGAAGCTTCTCGAGCGCATGATCGAGCTGTTCGAACGTCACGGCCGCCCCGTCGTCGCCGTGGTGTCCGTCCCCGCGCAGCAGGTCAGCTCGTACGGGATCGTCGAGGCCGATCCGCGACGCGGTGAGGACGGGGTGTACGACGTGCGCGACTTGGTCGAGAAGCCCGACGCCGATGACGCACCGTCGGATCTTGCGATCATCGGTCGGTACGTCCTGGATCCCGACGTCTTCGACGTGCTGGCCGACACCGAGCCCGGCGAGGGTGGTGAGATCCAGCTGACGGATGCCCTGCGGACGCTGGCGCGCCGTGAGCCGATCATCGCGGTCGAGTACACGGGGCCGCGACACGACATCGGCGACGTGATCGGCTTCCTCAAAGCCAACGTCGCACTTGCCGCCGACCGCTCCGACATCGCCGGGCCTTTCCTGGAGTGGCTGGAGGACTTCCTGGCCGAACGGCGGAGCCGGACGTGAGCGACCCGGTCGCCAGCGGTGTCGGGAGGCGCGCCGGCACCGACGTTGTGGCGCGGGACGACATGGTCGCGGTCGACGCCTACCGGGAGCGCATCCTGGCCGACCTGGAGCCGCTGGAGCCGATCGAGCTGCGGTTGCCCGACGCGCTCGGGCTGGTCCTCGCCGAGGATGTGGTGCCGTCCGAGAGCCTCCCGCCGTTGCGCAGCTCCGCGATCGACGGATACGCGGTCGTGGCGGCCGACGTGAGCGAGGCCAGCGCCGACCAGCCGGTGCGCCTCCGCGTCGCAGGGGAGATCCGGGCTGTGCCCGGTGTCCCGCCGAAGCTCCGGCCGGGCACGGCGCTGGCGATCATGACCGGCGCACCGGTCCCCGACGGGGCGGACACGGTGGTGCCCGTGGAGGTCACCCGCCAGGAAGGCGCCGTCGTGGCGATCTTCGTGGCGCCGCAGCCGGGAGCCAACATCCGAGCCGCGGGCGAGGACATCACGGCCGACACCCGTCTGATCCGTGCCGGCCGCCGGCTCCGCCCGGGAGACATCGCTGCGCTGGCAGCGCTCGGTCTCGCCCCGGTGCGCTGCTACCCACGTCCCCGCGTCGTCATCCTGTCCACGGGCAGCGACCTGGTCGCTCTCGAGCAGTCGCCGTCGCCGGGGACGACCCGCGACTCCAACGGCCCGATGCTGGCTGCGCAGGTCCGCCAGGCCGACGCCGTGGCGTTCTGGGCCGGCATCGTTGCCGACGACCGGCGGGCGCTGATCGACGCGTTCGACTCCAACCTCGGCCACGCCGATGTGATCGTGACGACGGGCGGGCTCAGAGCCGGGGCCTACGACCACGTCCGTGACGTCCTCGCCATGCTCGGCGAGGTCCATGCCGCCACGGTCGCCATCGAACCCGGAGGGCCGCACCTGTACGGCCGGGTCCGGGGCGTCCCCGTGTTCGGGCTCCCGGGCCAACCCGTGTCGGGCTTCGTGTCGTTCGAGGTTCTGGTCCGCCCCGCCCTCCGCCGCCTGCAGGGGCGGCGTGACCTGTCACGCCCCACCGTGAGCGCGCAGCTGACCGAGGCGGTCGTCACCCCGCCGGGTCGGCGGACCTTCCTGCGGGTGCGGTTGCGGCAGGACGCCAGCGGCTGGTCGGCGTCGCTCACCGGACCGCAGGGAGCGCACACGATCAGCTCACTGCTGGCCGCCGACGGGTTGGCGGAGATCCCCGAACAGCGCACCGAGGTCCCCGCCGGCACGCGGGTCACGGTTCACCTCCTCGTCGAGCCGTAGAGGCGGCGGCGCCTGGGAACTGACGCCCCTGCGGTCGCTGCCGGTGGTCAGGGCAGGCCTTGCGTTCCGCGCCGGCTGCGGCGACTCACAGCGTCGCGGGTGCTTCGGCGCAGCGGGGGTCGGGTGATACCGTCGGCGCAGGTCCGGCCAGGGTCCGTTGGCCGCGGGGAGGGGCACATCCTGGTGAACGGCGCATGGGTGATGCTGCTGGCGCTGATCTGGGGCCTGGTGCTGGTGCCGGGCGCCCTGCGGGCGCGCCGGTCGTCGCCGACGACCAGCGTGGGCACCTTCGAGCGGGCCATGGACGTCCTGGCCCGTCGCGATGTCGGCGCGGGCGGCCGCTACATCTACGTTCCACGCGACGCCAGCCGCATCGTCGACGAACGGAAGCGGCGACGCAGTTCGGTGCTGACCCAGCGCCGGCGCATGTTCGTCCGGCTCCTGCTCACGACCGCGGTGAGCCTGCCGCTCGCATTCGCCCTGCGTGGGCTGGCATGGTCGGTGTTCTTCGGGTCGGCGGCCCTCCTCGCCGGGTACGTCCGGCTGCTGCTGCGGTGGAAGCGCCGGGTGGATCGCGTGGCGCCGATCGTGCGCAGCCTGCCCGACGGTGACGTGGCATCCCACGGGGCATCCGACAGGGCATCCGACAGGGCATCCGACGGGGCATTCGATCGCCTTCCGGTGGCGGTCGGCGCCGGGGCGCCGGTGGAGACGACCGGCGGCCTGCAGGTCGCGCGCCACGGCAGCGAACCGTGGCAGCCTCGGTCCAGTGTTCGCATCCGCCGCTGGGACGAGTAGGAGTGGGAGTCGCGAGTCCCGACCGCTGGCGCTGTCGGGGTGAGCCAAGGCGACCGCCTGTTGGAGTCATTGACCGCTGACCGACGCTTGCGCTGAGACGCCCGACCTGGCCAGCCTGACCGAGCCGGTCCGCAGCCGGTTCCTGCACCGCCACGAGTCCCGTGAGGCTGCCTTCCGGGCTTCGCGGGATGCCATCCGCGCGGCCGCAAACGCGATCCGGGCGATCCACCGCGGCGAGGTCGACCGGGCGCGCGCTCTGATCCGAGAGTCACGCGAGCAGCTCGACCGGGCGTTCGCTGCGGCTGGTGACCAACCCGAGGTCCTGTACGGCGGTTTCCTGCAGGACGCGGCCAAGGAGCACGCCGAGGCCTACCTCACCGCTGCGGCCGTGACCGGCGAGAGGTGGCCGACGCCTGCGGAGGTCGGCGTGGACGACGGCTCGTGGCTGCATGGCCTCGCCGAGACGGTCGGCGAGCTACGGCGCCACTGCCTCGATCGGATCCGCCACGAGGACCTGGACACCGCTGAGGGCGCACTGGAACGGATGGACGAGATCCTCGCCACACTGGTCACGATCGACGTCCCGGACGCGCTCACCCGCGGGTTGCGTCGGGCGACCGACGGGGCGCGGGCCATCACCGAACGCACCCGCGGCGACCTCACCACCGCCCTCGCCCAGCGGCGACTGCGCGCTGCGCTGGACGCGCACGTCAGGCGCTCGAGGTCGCCACCGGCGAGCGGGACCCGGCCGGTTGACGCCGCGTTGCACCCGGGTCGGCACTGCGCCGCTAGCGGAGCCGGTAGCCTGTCCCCGGTCGTGTCGATAGCATCCGAACGCCCGTTTCGCGGGCTGTCCGGGGGTGTAGCTCAGCCTGGCAGAGCGCTTCGTTCGCAACGAAGAAGTCGTCGGTTCAAATCCGATCACCTCCACTCGCAGAACCCGGTGGAAACGCCGAGTCCCTTGCTTTCCGGGCGGACTCTTTCGTTAGAGTGTGTTGCGTGCAACACGCTGGCAACGCAGGAGACGCCCGGTGACTCCTCTCGTGGACCGCAGCCGCCTCACTCGCCGACTCGAGCGCGGACAGTCGGTCGAGCTCGACTGGGGGCTGCTCGTCTCGCCGCCATCGCAGCCCGGCGCCCGTGGTGCGAACGGCTCGTACCGGTGGACCTTCTACGACCCGCCCCTGCGTGAGGACGGCACACGCGGCAAGCGCGTGCACCGCACGGCCCGTCAGCTCGACGACCAGGCTTGGCTGCGCATCGAACGCGACCTGCGGGCACTCGAAGCCACGATGGTGGCACAGACGACCGGCACGCGGCTGGATGCGACCTTCGGGCAGTTGGCCGAACACTGGCTCGATCCGGCCCGCCACCCCGACTGGTCGCCGGACTACGCGAAGAAGGTCAGATCGGTCGCCGCCAACTGGTTGCTCGACGACCACATCACCGTCGTCGTCCCCCGACCAGGGACCGCTACGCGACTGCCTCTGGCACAGATCCCACTGGGCGAGCTGACCGCCCCCATCGCGGTCGAGGCCCTCAGCCACGTGCTCTCGCGACGCGCGCACGGGACGTACCGGGCAGCTCACGAGTGCCTCACCGCGATCATCACCTGGGGGGTTCGCATCAAGTGGCTACCGATCGGGCAAATCGACACCGCCAACATCAAGCGTGCCGCCGACCCCCGCGCGGGCGCCCGCCGGAAGGGCGCCCGCGGCAACATCACACCCGTCCCCAAGGACGACATCCCCGACCTCAACCGGGTGCTCCTGCCGTTCCACACCTGGGTCGAACAGCACCACGGTCGCGACAACCGGATCCTTCTCGACCTGCTCGCCTTCTCGGGACCGCGGATCGGCGAAGCGCTCGCAGCCCGCGTGGACCGCTTCCACCGCGACGACGAGGGCAACGGCTGGCTGTCAGTCGA
Source organism: Actinomycetota bacterium (assembly GCA_019347675.1). Lineage (NCBI taxonomy): Bacteria > Bacillati > Actinomycetota > Actinomycetota bacterium. The sequence continues at coordinate 142,063 of JAHWKW010000010.1, forward strand.
AGAACGCGCCGACCGGAACTCCAAGAAGCAGTCGCCGCCCAAGCACCGCAAGCACCGGGACGTGTGGGTACCGGCGTGGCTGGCGGAAGATCTCGAGAGTATCCAGGCGAACGCTGACGGCTACCTGTTCGGAGCCCCCGAGGGTTCAACGTGGCCGGTCGGTCGCTGGAACAAGCGCCGGTTCGACCGCTGGGCCCTCGACTACGGCTGGGAGGAACTCCCCGACTACTGCTCGCACCAGGGCCACGACCCGGGTCGGTGCCGGGGCCAGAACCGGCGGCGCTGGAGGTTCACACCACACGACTGGCGCCACGCCGCTGCGGTGTGGCAGCTGTTCGAACTCCGGCTCGACCCAGAGGATGTCGCCCAACACCTGGGCCACGGCGACGGCTACACGCTGTACCAGCTGTACGTGGGAGCCCGGCCAGGCCGAGCCCGCCGGGCGGCGAGGGCTGCGGCAGAGTTGGGGGACCCGCGCGGTTGAGTATCGACGCTCGAGGCCTGGCCCGGCGATGTTCCTCGGACCCCTCGGGACCGGCGGAGACCTGGCGCGGTTGAGGGCGGCAACGCGGCCGCCCCGCGCGGTCGTCAAGCCGATCTGTACCCGCGCCGAGCCGCCCGACGTAGCTGTGCCAGGCGATCATCCGTTTTCATCTTCACGCGTAGGATCGTGCCGCTGCTGCCGACGGCGTCGCCTGACGCCTCGTGAGCCAGCCAGTACGGCCGCCCTGAGGGGTCTCGATGAACGGGGATGCCCTCGCCCGACTGCTCGTAGCGTCTGACCCAGCGCTCGATTGTGGCCCTGCTCACTCCCCAATGGCGGCACATGTCGGGATAGCGCCACACGACCACATCGACCTCATGGGCTTCGCGCATGGTCGACGGGTTGCCACTTACTGCTCTGGCACGGAAGTTCGTTGACGTATCGGTTCAGGCTGCGGCGGCCATGTCGCAGCGGGCCAGAACGCGGTCGAGATCGGTTCGGGTGAACTTCCATTCGAACGGAGTGGCGATCTGCTGGTAG